>JBIPMO010000057.1:0-13576 GCA_044369085.1 Phycisphaerales bacterium | reverse complement strand
GCGCCGCCCATCGGTCAGGTACACGAACTGATTCGGCCCTTCGCTGAACACCGCCTGCACGGGCACGGCGAGCGTCTCTTCCACTTCCATCAGGATCAGCCGAGCCTCGGCCCGCATGGAGGGCTTGAGCCCGTGAGCCTCCTCGGTGAGATCAAGATCGATGCGGACTTCATACTCGCGCACGTTGGGATCGCGCCAGCCGCCCGACTGGGCCATGATGCCGATGCTCTCGACCGTCCCGGTGAACCGCTTGCCCTGGGCCGCATCGACGGTCACCTCGGCCCGCTGCCCGGGCTTCACGCGGCCGACCAGCGCCTCGTTGACCTTGACGGTCGCCACCATGTCGCTGGTGTCGGGCAGCATGATCACTTCCTGGTTCGGGCGGATCACCGACCCCACGTTCAGCGGCTCGTTGTTGTTCATCCAGCCGAACTGCTCCAGGCTGGTCGCGTAAACCACCAGCCCGTCCGTCGGAGCGGTGATGGCGGCCTTGGCGATCTGCCCCTGCAGCTTCTTGACCTTGTCATCGCGCAGCTCAAGCTGCCGCTTCTTGTTGGTCAGGTCCGCGGTCTTGGATTCCAGCTCGCTGGAGTTCTTGCGCTCGACCCGTTCGAGCTCGGACTTCTTCTCATCCAGGTCGCTCTCAAACTTCTTGCGGTCGTGGTGGTAGGTGTACTTCTCGTAGACCTCCTTGGCCACCTGCGCTGTCTTCAGTGCGCTCACGGCCTCGATGAACTCGATGCGGTCCTTGTCCAGCTCGTCCTGAGAGAGAAACTCCTGCTTGAACAGCTCCTCCGAGCGTTCCAGCTTGGTCTTGAGTCGCTCGTGCTCGCGATTGCCCTTCTCGACGGCGGTCTCCAGCTTCAGCCGCTCTTCCTGGACATCGCCCTCTTCCCACTTCTTGAGCGCGATCTCCGCGAGCTCGACCTCCAGCTGCGCCTTCTTCAGGCTCGAGCGGTTCTCGCTCTCCTGGATCTGCACCGCCGCATCGGCCGAGATCACCTCGGCCCGCGCGGTCTCCTGCTGCAGCGTCTCATCGTCGAGCTCGGTCTGGATGTCATCGGAGTTCAGGCGGACCAGCACATCGCCCTTGCTGACGCGCTTGCCCTCTTCGACGATCTCGACGATCGGCGCATCTTTTTCGAGCTCGCTCCGGAGCACCGTCTGGTTCTTGGCCCGCAGCTCGCCCGTCGCGGTCACCGAGACCTCAAACGACTTCATCTCCGCGGCGACCAGGTCAAGCGATGCTTCCTTGGCGGCGTCCCCGCCCGAACGCATCAGCCAGAACGCGCCACCGCCGACAAGGCTCAGCGCCGCCAGAGCGATGATCGCGATTCGCAGCGCGCCTCCGCGAGCGGAGCGACAGGCGTTCGTCAAGGGCAGCGGACACAGCGGGGAACGGCTGTCGAGCATCGAAAGGCTCCGATTCAAATGGGCCCCGGACGGGGCGAGGAGAGGGCAACTCCGGAACAACCATAGGCCAGGACGCGTGGCGGACGGGTTTCGGGCGGGTTGGCCGAGATCCTGCCGCCACACCCGCCCTCGCAACACTGGAATCAGGAATGGCCGCATCAAGGGTTCGCGGGCGGCGGGGGGTCGGGTGCAGGAATCTGCATCACGGGCTCATCCAGTGGATCAGACGCCGCCGGCTCGCCGGGCGGTGGGGGGCCCTGTACCGGCGATGATTGGCCGCCGTACATGTCATCCACGCTCGGCAGCGGCACCGGCTCCATGCGGATCTCCATGTCGCGCAAGGGGCGCAGCCGCCCATCGCCCCCGACACGCATCTGCCCGGTCCGCAGCAGGTACTGCAGGATCGCGATCCGCAGGTCACGCAGCGCGTTGTCCCGGTCGTTGCGGGATTGCAGCAGCTCGTTCTCGGCGTCCAGTCGCGTCTGCGGGTCGACCTCGGCCGACTTGATGAGCAGCTCCTGCAGACGAAGCTCGTTGATCTTCACCGCCTGCTCCTGCAGCCGCAGCGAGAAGCGGGCCCGGTCGATCTCGCGCACCGATTGGCGAGCATCCAGGATCAGGTTGTCGCGGAACAGCTCGAACGTCCGGATCTGCTGCTGCAGGTCGATGATCGAAGACCGCAGGTTCAGCCGCTCGATCTCGCGGTCCAGCGGCAGCCCCAGGGTCAGCGATGCGTTGTAGTCCGTCTGCGGGCCATCAAACGAGATCCCCGCCACGCGGTTGTCCGGATCGGTGTTCAGCGCCGCCTCGGCGGCCGCGTTGAGGTCCGGCAGCAGCCCGTTGCGAGCGTTGGCCACGGCGCGGCGCGAGTCATCCACGCGGTCCGCCTCGTTCTGATAGTCAAGCCGGTACGCCAGCGCCAGCTCGGCCGCCTGGTTGATCCCGATGTCGGGGTCGGCAAGGTCCAGCGTCATCGGGGCCAGCGACACCGCCTCCTGCACGGGGATCCCCAACCGGACCTTGAACCGGTCCAGCGAGAGAATGTACGTCTCGCGGGCGCTGATCAACGAGTCGCGGCTCGTCAGCACGTTCTGCTCGACGTTGCGGGCCTGGAAGGGCCGCTCGCGCCCGGCCGCCACCAGCGCCCTGGTCTGATCGTAGAACTTGATCACGCTGCGCAGGCGCACCTCCTGGTTGCGGATGCTCGCCTGCTGCGCCAGCAGATTGAAGTAATCCGTCGCGATGTCCACCAGGAATGACCGGCGGAACTGCTCGAACGTCCGGGCCGCGTACACCACGTTCCGCTCGGCCTGGATGATGTCCTCCTGCGCGATCAGCCCGGCGTTGCGCAGCAGCGGGACGTTGGCTCCGATGATCAACTGCGAAGACTGCTGGTACTCATCGCCCACGATCTCCGTGAGCTGCTGCACCGCCGAAGTCACGAGCCGCGCCTCGACCTCGCCGCCGTAGGGCAGGCGCTGCGTCGCCCGCAGCGTGTTGATCACGTTGAGCGCGGTCGAGTACGTCCCGCGGTCCGAATCGGCGGAGATCGACGCGGCCAGATCATCAAAGAAGCGCGGGCTCCAGCGGTGACGCTCGATCAGCAGCCGGATCGCCGCCAGGATGTACTCCTCCTCGGCGTTCAGGTACTCGCGAGCCGAACGCTGCGTCCGCTCCAGCACCGCCGGCAGGTCCAGCGATGTCGCCCCCGCCGGGATCTCCGCGTACGAATCAAGCCGGCCCAGGACATCCCGCGCCGCATCGGCACCCTTGTACGTCAGCTCCTCCGCCGCCGGATTGTTCGATGGGGGATTCTTCCGAGCCTGCTGGGGCGTGTCGTAGGAATCGAGCACCTTCTCCCGGAGCGTCGGGGCCACGCCGTCCCCGCCCATGCGCTGCGTCTGGTTGGCCACCACGCGGTCAATGCGGCGGTCGATGTCGTCCATCGAAGTGCACCCGCCCGCAAAGACCAGCACCGCCAGCATCGCGGGGCGCAAGGCCCGGCCGGCGCGCGGAGAAGCGCCCGAGATCCGCCCCGTCGTGCGTTGGTCCGCGTTCATCACGGGCGAGTGTACCGGGGCGGGGTTTCCGCCGTTGCGAACCGCGTTGCGGCCCGGGCCTTGGGCCTTTACTCTCTCCCGTTCGCACGAGCGCGCGACCGCCGCGCCACGACTACCGAACCAAGGGGACCGATGCCCTCCATCACCTTCGACGGCCAATCACTCAACCTCGACGGCCGGCGCCTCTGGATCGTCTCAGGAACCGTTCCGTACACGCGGATCCCCCGCGCCCTATGGGCGTCCAGGCTCCTCGCCGCACGCCAGGCGGGCCTCAACTGCATCGAGACCCCGGTCGTCTGGTCAGCCCACGAGCCCAGGCCCGGCAGCTTCCATTTCGAGGGAGATCTGGACCTCGTCCACTTCCTCCGCCAGGTCCAGCAGCACGACCTCCACGCCATCCTGCGCGTCGGCCCCTACGTCGGCGGCGCCTACGACCTGGGCGGGCTGCCCCCGTGGCTGCTCCCCGCCTGCGCGGGCAAGCTCCGCTCCGGAGCCGTCGAGTTCATGCAGCCCGTCGCGCGCTGGACCGCGGCGCTCGCCGCCAAGGTCGCCGACATGCAGGCCACGGCGGGCAAGAAGGTTCGCGGGCCCATCATCGCCGTCCAGTCCGAGCACCAGTGGTTCTGCGGCGACCCCGTCCAGGGCGATGCCTACCTCGGCGAACTCGACCGCTACCTCCGCGAGAACGGCATCAACGTCCCCATCCTCGGCTCGACCAACCTCTACCACTCCGTCGAGGGGCAGGTCGACGTCTGGACCAGCCCGCACCACTTGCACGAGAACCTGCGCCAGCTCCGAGCCGTCAAGCCCGACCAGCCCCGCATCGTCATCGGTCTCCCGCTCTCTGACCCCGGCCACTGGGGACGCAAGCAGCCCGAGGCCGTCGCGCCACGCGTCGCCCTGCGGAGGCTCGCGGAAGTCCTGGCCTCCGGCGGGCAGTTCAACATCCGCCCGTTCTGCGGAGGAACCGCCTTCGGATTCACCGCCGGGCGTCACGACGATTCCCCCGATGCCTTCGCCGCCACCGCACCCGAACCCGATGCCCCCCTCGGCGAGGCGGGCGAGCGCACCGCCACCTACCTCGCCCTCCGTCGCATCAGCACCTTCGCTTCGCAGTTCGGAAGGGTCTTTGCTTCGCTCGAACCCGGCTACCAGCCCGCCGTGTTGTCCCTCGAGCCCGCGGGCCACGTCGCGGTCCGCGCCGGCAAGAAAAGCGGTTCGGCGACCGGGCCAGTCGCCGTCGAGTGCCGCGGCACCCAGGGGTCGGTCATCTTCGTCTTCGCTCCCGCCGCGGAAGAAGCCACCGCGCCGCGCCACACCACCATCGTGCTCTCCGATGGATCGACCCTCCCCGTGGAACTGGGCGAGCAGGCCGTTTCGTGGGTGCTCATGGGCACCTTCCTGCTCGGCCGAGCCACCCTCGACTACTGCTCGCTCAACGCCTTCGCCGTCGTGGGCGATGTCTTCATCTGCTACGGGCCGGCCGGCACCGCGGGCGTCGTCTCCATCAACGGCTCGGCCTTCGAGGTCACCGTCCCCGAGGGCCCCGCGCCCAAGGTCGAGGTGCACGAGGATGTCACCATCGTCATCTGCAACGAGCAGTCGATCGATGCCACCTACTTCGATGACAACGCGGTCTACATCGGCGTCGCCGGTCTCGACCCCGCGGGCCAGCCCGTCGCCCACAAGGACTACAAGAAACTCACCGTCGTCTCCGCCAAGGGGCAGGTCACCCACCCCGCCGCCCCCGCCCCCGTCAAGCCTCCCAAGGCCTCCCTGGGCAACTGGTCGGCCGCGGGCACCGATGACTACGTCACCGGCACGAGCGATCGCTTCGCCGCCATCGACGGCCCGGCCCCAATGCAGAGCCTCGGCTCGCCCGCCGGCTACGGCTGGATGCGCCTGCGCTTCAAGAACGGCCCGACCAAGGCAGCCAAGGCCGGCTTCTTCGAGGCCGCCGATCGCCTGCACATCTATTCCGATGCGGCCTTGCACGCGATCTTCGGTCGCGGGCCCGGCGCCGACACTGGCCTGGTCCAGCTCCCGTTCAAGGGCAAGGATCTCACGCTCGCGGTCCTCATCGATAACCTCGGCCGCACCTCGGGCGGCTCGGGCCTGGGCGAATCCAAGGGGCTCTTCGGCCATCTCTGGGAGGCCTCGCCGCTCAAGGTCGCCGCGCCGAAACTCGAATCCGAAGACCCCATCGATCCCCTCAAGTTCCGCTCGCCCATCATGGGTGTCGAAGAAGGCGACATGACCGATGCCCGGCGGCTGACCTGGAAGATCCAGCACCGCCGCAAGACTCCGATCTTCATGCTCGTCGAGGCCTTCGCCTGCCCGGCCCTCGTGCTGCTCAACGGCGAGCCCGTGCATCTCCTGGCTCGCGGCGCGTGGGAGCGCATCATGCTCACCCCCGAGCAGCTCGCCAAGTCGACGAGCACGATCCAGATCGCCTTCATCGGCGATGCCGAGGCCGCCGCAAAGATCATCAAGCCCGCCGTCCACTTCTACGAGGGCGAGACCAACCTCACCGCCAAGGCCGCCTGGGCCTTCGCCAAGTGGGAGCCGCCCGCGGCGACCAAGTTCAAGCCGCTCGGCAAGGCGGGCGTGGCCGCCGCCAACTTCAAGGGCAAGCCCGCATGGTGGCGCGGACACTTCAGCCTACCCGCCGATGCGCCCCCCGAGGCCATGCACCTCGACCTCGCGGGCCTCACCAAGGGCCAGGCCTTCCTCAACGGCCACAACATCGGCCGTTACTGGGTCTCAACCCGCGAGCACAAGTCCGTCCCGCCCCAGAGCAAGCTCTACCTCCCCGAGTCCTGGCTCAAGGCCGGCGCCGACAACGAGATCACGCTCTTCGACGAGCACGGGGCCTCGCCAGAGAAGTGCCGCGTCGAAGGCGCGGTGTAACCACTCGCTCGGTGCCAAGCGACCTTGCCTGCCCCAATGCAATGGGCGTGCTTCAGCCCCGCGGCCCGCTCTTGCGCACCGCTTCGCTCATCTCGAACTTGGTGTCGTTCTCGCGGAACATCTTCGCGAGCGCCTTGGCCTGCGCTTCGTACGCCGCCTTGTCTTTCCACGTGTTCTGCGGGTGCAGGACCTCGGCGGGGACGGTCCCCCCCGGGATCGAATCCGGCAGCGGCAGCCCGAAGATCTCATCGGGCGTGAACTTCATGTTCGCGAGCGACCCGTTGAGGATCGCGGTGATGATCGCCCGCGTGTAGGCGAGCTTGAACCGCTGCCCAGTCCCGTAGGGCCCGCCGTACCACCCCGTGTTCACGAGCCACACGTGCGCGTGGTGCTTGTCCACCCGGTCCATCAGCATCTCGCCGTACACCTTGGGCGGGCGCGGCAGGAACACGCCGCCGAAGCACGGCGAGAAGTTGGGCACCGGCTGCGTCACGCCAGCCTCGGTGCCCGCGAGCTTGGATGTGTACCCGTTCAGGAAGTAGTACGAGGCCTGCTCGCGCGTCAGCTTGGCGACGGGCGGCAGCACGCCGTACGCATCGGCCGTCAGGAAGATCACGTTCTTGGGGTGCTTGCCCACGCTCGGGATCCGCGCGTTGGGGATGAACCGCACCGGGTACGTGACGCGGGTGTTCTCGGTGATCTTCGCCGAGTCATAATCGGGCTCGCGCGTCTCGGGGTCCAGCACCACGTTCTCGAGCACCGATCCGAACTTGATCGCGTCCCAGATCTGCGGCTCGCCTTCCTTGGTGAGCTTGATGCACTTGGCGTAGCACCCGCCCTCGAAGTTGAACACCCCATCGGCCGACCAGCCGTGCTCGTCATCGCCGATCAGCGCCCGCCCGGGGTCGGCCGACAGCGTGGTCTTGCCCGTCCCCGAAAGCCCGAAGAACAGAGCCACGTTGGTGTCGTCCTTCATGTCCACGTTCGCCGAGCAGTGCATCGGGAAGACCTGCACCTTGGGCATGTCGTAGTTCATCGCGTAGAACAGGCTCTTCTTCATCTCGCCCGAGTACTCGGTGCCGAAGATCAGCACGGTCTTACGCGTCAGCGACTGCGCGATGCAGATGCCCGTGTGGTTGATGCCCGCCTTCTTCGCCTCATCGGCGGTCAGCTTGTGCTTGCCGCAGTTGACGATCTTCCAGTCCGGGCTGAAGCTCGAAAGCTCACTCGCCGCCGCCGGGATGAAGAGCGTCTGCACGAAAAGCGAGTGCCACGCCTGCTCGGTGTAGGTGCGCGACTTGAGGCGGTACTTGGGATCGGCCCCGACGTAGCCGTCGAACACGTACACGTGCTCGCGCTCGGCCATGTACTTGCTCGCGAGTTCCTCCAGGAAGTCAAACGCCTCGGACGTGATCGGGCGATTGACGTTGCCCCACCAGATGTCACCGTGGATCGCCGGAACATCTTCCAGATACTTGTCGTTGGGAGACCGCCCCGTCCTGGCCCCCGTGCTGACCCACAGGGTGCCGTTGGCGGCGAGGATGCCTTCCTTGTTGCTGAGCGCAATCTCGATCAGGCGTGCCGATGGCAGGTTGCGGTGCACGCGTTCGGAGGTGAGGTCGGGGAGGCGGAGGGCCATGGTGGTGATCTCCTCATAAACAAAGGTGACGGGCGTCTCCCGCCGCACACTTTGAGGTGGAAGGGCCGAGTATACCCCGCCAGTCGTAGGGTGAGAACCGGCCGATCAGGTTGAACGCTTTACTCCGCGAGATATCGCGGATCTACGCCAGCCATCGACCGCCATCAACCCGGACCACCAGCCCCGTCGTGTACGTCGCATCCAGCGCCAGCCACCGCACCGCTTCGGCCGCTTCATCCACCGTGCCCACCCGTTGCAACGGAACGCGCCGGAGGTACCGCTCCTGCATCGCAGGGTCGCTCTCGTACCCGCTCTCCGGGAACGCCACCGCGCCGGGCGCCACCGCGTTCACGCGCACCTTCGGTGCCAGATCCAGCGCCAGCGTGCGCACCATCTGTTCGAGCGCCGCCTTGGACATGTTGTACGCCACGAAGTTCCGCCGCGGCCGATCGCCCGCGTGGATGTCGCACATGCACACCACCGACCCGCCACCCCGCAGCGTGCTCTCGGACAACCGCGGCGCCAGCACCCGCGTCAGCAGCAGGGGGGCCAGCGCGTTCACGCGATAGTGGTGCAGCGCTTCCTCCGCATCCAGCATGTCCAGCGGCGAGGGACCGTACGCGCTCGCGTTGTGAACCACGATGTCCACCCCCCGAGCCTGCTGCGCGAGCCCGCGACCAAAGGCATCAACCGCCGCAAGGTCATCCAGTTCCAATCGCGTCGAGACCGCGCTGATGGGCGGATCACCCGGCCGCTGCGGGATCAGACCGAGCACCCGGCACAACTCCTCCGCCTCATCAACGCTGTTGCGGTAGGTGATGTGGATGTCACACCCCGCGCGGGCCAGAGCCATGCACGTCGCACGCCCGACGCGCAGCGCCGCCCCGGTGACCAGCGCGAGCGGGCGAACGGCCGCGTTCAATCGCCACCCCCTCCGCCACCACCATCCCCGCCACCGCCGCCGCCGCCACCACCGTCTCCTCCACCGGCGTCACCGCCGATGCCCCCGTCAGCATCGCCGGGCTGCTGGTCGTGGTGATGGTCGCGGCCGTGATGCGGATGGTTGCCGCCCTTGCCACTCGGCCCACCATCCGATCCCACCGCCGGCAGAAAGCCATCGCCCCCTTCGGGCCGCGCCCGCTTGCCCGCGGCCTCCCACGGAGTTTCTCGCCTGCCCGCGCTGCGCGGCTTCGATACCCGCGGATTCGTCACCCGGCGGATCACCGTCAGCAGCACCATCGCAAACAGCGCCACAAGCCCCAGCCCGAGCAAGGCCATGTACAGCCGCAGTCGGTCCGCCGGAGGAACCGCCCCGTCAGAAGCCGCGAGTTGGAGAAGCCCATCGATCATGCTCAGGCAAGGCTCCTGTTCCTGCGGGGTCACCCGATCAAAGGACAACTCGACAACACCCCATCACGGTGGCCCGTACAAGGGTATCGTGCCTCTTCGACCCGAGAACTCGGAATCTTGCCCGAACTCGCATCGCCGTTGGCATCGAACCCTATAGAAATGGTGGACCCGGCCCCCAAGTCCAAGCCCGGGCCGTTCCCGAGCCGACGGTTTGAGGTCGGCACCTGACTGAAACTGACCAAGCTCGCGGCGCGACCGGATCCAATCCACACCGCCGCCCCGCCCACGAAGGATTCTGCATGACCTTCACCGCGTCCTTGAAGTCCAAGACCCGTCGCGCCCTCTTCGCCGGGCTCGCGGCGGCCCTCACCGCCGCCCCCGTGCTCGCCGATGCCAGCACCACCGCTCTGGCCGATTGGTCACAGACGATCTGGAAGACCGCCCTCCACGGCGAATCCGGCCGAACCGTCGAACTGCTCTCCCAGCCGCCCGCCGATGCCCCGACCGACAAGGTCGAGCAGATCATCACCGCTGTCGAACGCTACAAGGGCAACCTCGCCAAGCGCGAAGAGCAGCGGGCCAAGCGCATCGAAGAGGTCACCCAGGAACTCACCAAGGAGGCCGCCGCGGGCGACCTGCTCAAGGGCCTCCGCGCCGCCATCGAGTGGTACACCCTCAGCACCGACAAGCCCGCCGTGATCGCCAATCCCGATGTGCAGGCCCTGGTCACCAAGGCCGCCGCCGATGCCAAGCGATACGAATCGGAAGCCAAGTGGCTCGACGCCCACGCCCTCTACAACCGCCTGAACCTCCTGTACGAGGAGGAGCGCACCTACGAGGCCGACCTCCGCCGCCTCGGCCAGCGCCTGGTCATGCTCCGCATGTACGTCCCCGAGCGCCTGCACGAGATGCGCAACCAGCAGCGCATCGCCGAGGGTGAGGACCCCCTCCCGCCCTTCAACAAGGTCGGGGAAGACTGGCACCAGAAGCTCGCCAAGATCGACGGCCAGATGCTCGTCCGCTCCATCGCCACCGCGGGCAACATGCACGTCGACCGCATCGGCCGCAACAAGATGCTCGCGGGCGGCTTCCGCGCCCTCCACACCTTCGCCACCACCAGCGATCTCTCGGCGGCCTTCCCGTCACTGGCCGACGCCGCCAAGCGCGACAAGTTCGTCGCCTTCGTCGACGACCAGGCTGCCAAGTTCGATGCCCGCCCCGACGATGCCGACTACCGCGAGCTCGTCCTGGCCGTCCGCACCCTCCTGGCCACCAATCAGTCGACCCTCAAGCTCGATGAAAGCGCCGTCATCCACGAGTTCGCCAACGGCTCGATCGGCGAGCTCGACGATTTCACCTCGATCATCTGGCCCTACGAGGTCCAGCAGTTCATGCGCACCACCGATGGCACCTTCAAGGGCGTCGGCATCCAGATCACCCTCAACGATGCCTTCGAGATCAAGGTCGTCACCCCGCTCGAGGGCACACCCGCCTTCCGAGCCGGCGTCCGCCCGGGCGATGTCATCCGCAAGGTCGACAACGAGTCGACCCTCGGCATGTCGCTCCTCCAGGCCGTCGACCGCATCACCGGCGAAGAGGGCACCAGCGTGAACCTCTCCATCGAGCGCGAGGGCTACGCCGAGCCCATCGAGATGCTCCTCCGCCGCGAGGTCATCCCCATCTACTCCGTCAAGGGCTGGCAGCGCACCGGGCCCAAGGAGACCGACTGGGACTGGTTCATCGAGAAGAACGCCCGCGTCGGCTACGCACGCATCAGCCAGTTCAACAGCCAGACCAGCGATGAACTCCGCGCTGCCATCAAGGCCATGAAGGAGCAGGGGGTCCGCGGCCTCATCCTCGACCTCCGCGGCAACCCGGGCGGCCTGCTCTCCGAGGCCGTCAACGTCTCATCGCTCTTCATCGACCACGGCGTCGTCGTCACCCAGGAGGACAACGAGGGCCACGAACGCGAGCGCCAGAACGTCGTCCCCGGCCTGCGACTGGGCAACCTGCCCGTCGTCGTCCTCGTCAACGGCGGGTCGGCCTCCGCCTCCGAGATCGTCGCGGGCGCCCTGCAGGACCACCACGCCGCCGTCATCGTCGGCGAGCGCTCCTTCGGCAAGGGCAGCGTCCAGAACGTCTTCCAGCTCAGCCCCGATGCCGTCTTCAAGCTCACCACCCAGTACTACCGCCTCCCCGGCCGCGATGGCGAGCCCGGACGCCTCATCCACCGCCGCCCGCATCAGGCGGTCTGGGGCATCGAGCCCGATATCAACGTCGAGGCCCTGCCCCAGCAGTTCGCCGATGCCTTCGCGCTCCGCCAGGATGCCGACATCGTCCAGTTCGACGAGCAGGGCAACGTCATCAAGCGCGAGAACCACCCCGATCCCGCCCGCCTCATCACCGATGGGCTCGATCTCCAGCTCGAAACCGCGCTCCTGCTGATCCAGAGCCAGACCTCCCCGACCACCGCCGGCGCAAGCGCCCAGCGCACCGAACCGATCGAGATCGCGCCCAAGTAAACCAGCCCGAAGTATCGAGGTAGCGCCCGTAATCGTGACCGCGATGGTAAGGCCCGTTCAGCGCCCGCTGTAGTGGCACCGGCTCGTGCACGTCTCGTGAACCACCACCTCGGCCAGAATCGGCAGCCCGGGCTTGAGCTTGTTCCAGATCCACACCGCCAGCACCTCGCTCGTCGGGTTCTCAAGCCCGGCCAGCTCGTTCAGGCAGTAGTGGTCCAGCGACTTCTGCACCGGGTCGATCACCTTGCGGATCTCCGCAAAGTCGATCAGGTACCCCTTCTCGGGCGGCACATCCCCCTCAACGATCACCTCAACCATGAACGAGTGCCCGTGCATCCGCCGGCACTTGTGCCCCTCGGGAAACGAGGGCAGCCAGTGCGCCGCTTCAAAGCCGAACGATTTGACCAGACGAACGTGCATGGGAGAGGAAGGGATCAGGGATCAGGGATCAGGGACTAGGGACTGGGGACTGGGGATCGGGGACCAGAGATTAGTGACGAAGGGCCAAGAATCACGGGCAGCGCTTGACCACTACCAACATAACGCGACAAGCCACCCGATGCCGAGCCTCGGTGCACTCGTCCCCAGTTGCCGGTTCCCAGTCCCTGCTCCCTGCTTCCTGGTCCCCGGTCCCCGGTCCCCGGTCCCTGATCCCTGATCCCTGATCCCCAGTCCCCGCCCCTCACACCCCCCGCGTCTGCGGCTCCCAGATGAACTTGTGCAACTGCGTCTGCATCCGCACCGCCAGCCCGTCGGCCAGGATCCACTCGGCCAAGGTCCGCATCGAAAGCCCCTGCTGCCCGAGGATCTCCAGCCCCTTGGGCTGCTCGAACACGGCGCTCAGCAGCACCTCGCGCACCCGCCCGACCAGCCCGTGCTCGGCGATCATCGCCCGGGCCCACTCGTAGTCATGCCGCGAGCAGATCACGAACTTCACCTCGTCGGTCTTGCGCAGCCGGTCGATGTTGGCCCAGTCGTTGCGCGCGCTCTCGCCGCTGCCCGGAGTTTTGAGGTCCATGATCCGGATCACCCGCTCATCGCACGCGCCACCCGCATCGATGTCGCACGCGCCGCTCGTCTCGACCAGCACGGTCTTCCCACGGTCACAGAGCCGCTTCATCAGCATGTGAACCCGCGCCTGCAGCAGCGGCTCGCCGCCGGTGATCTCCACCAGCCCGCAGGGGTGCTGCATGACCTCATCGATCACCTCGCTGATGCTCCGCGTCTGCCCCTCGTGGAACGCGTACTCCGTATCGCAGTACGTGCACCGCAGGTGGCACCCGGCCAGCCGAACAAACACGCAGGGCTTCCCCGCCCACGAGCTCTCGCCCTGGATCGAATGGAAAACCTCGTTGATCCGCAGCGTCTCGGGCATGGGTAGGGGGGGAGTATAGCGCCGACCTGACCCCGCCGGATCCCGCCGGACCCCCCCGGATCCCCCCGGATCCCATGCCGCGCGGCCCCGTTTGGGTACCCTCTGGCCATGCCCCGCACACGCATCAAAATCTGCGGCGTCCGCGACCCCCAGACCGCCCTGATCGCCATCGAACACGGTGCCGATGCCATCGGGCTCGTCTTCGCCGAGGCCTCGCCCCGCTACGTCGACCCCGAGGCCGCGTGGGAGATCATCTCGTACCTCCCGCCCTTCATCACCTCCGTCGGTCTCTTCGTCGACCCCACCG
>JBIPMO010000272.1:0-4334 GCA_044369085.1 Phycisphaerales bacterium | reverse complement strand
GCACATCGTCCGCTACGACGAGTTCGTGCGCACGGGCGGGTACGCCGGGCTGCGCAAGGCTCTGTCGATGCAGCCCGGCGATGTGGTCAGCGAGGTGAAGGATGCCGGGCTCCGCGGCCGCGGCGGCGCAGGCTTCCCCACCGGGCTGAAGTGGACCTTCCTCCCCAAGTACGACGAGGGTAAGGGCCCCGCCGACCAGATGCGGTACCTGGCGATCAACGCCGATGAGTCCGAGCCCGGGACCTTCAAGGACCGGCTGCTGATGGACTTTGATCCGCACCTGGTGCTCGAGGGGATCGCGATCGCGTGCTACGCCTGCCGGCTGAGCAAGGCGTACATCTATATCCGCGGCGAGTACTACCACCAGGCGATGGTGCTGGAGGAGGCGCTGAAGGAGGCGTACGCGAACGGCGTCTTCGGCTCGCAGGGGCTGCTGAACGGGACGAGCACGGCGACGGGGGCGAAGTGGGCGGTGGAGTGCCACGTGCACCGCGGCGCGGGGGCGTACATCTGCGGGGAAGAGACCGCTCTGCTGGAGAGCCTGGAGGGCAAGCGCGGCTGGCCGCGAATCAAGCCGCCCTTCCCGGCGGTGAAGGGGCTGTTCGGCAAGCCGACGATCATCAACAACGTCGAGACGCTGGCGCACCTGCCCTCGCTGATCGAGAACGGCAAGCAGTGGTTCATGGGCCAGGGGTCGCAGGGCAGCGCGGGGACCAAGCTGTTCGGAGTGTCCGGGCACGTCGAGAAGCCCGGGCTGTTCGAGTTTGATCTGGGGATCCCGCTCTCAACGCTGGTGAACCAGTACTGCGGCGGGATGCGCAAGGGCAAGAAGTTCAAGGGTGCGATCGCGGGCGGCGTCTCGACGGGCATTCTTGGCCCGGATCAGTTCGATGCGGAGATGGATTTCAGCATTGGGCCCAAGTACAACGTGCTTGGTCTGGGGACCGCCTGCCCGACCGTGTTCGATGAGGACACCGACATGGTGGCGGTGGCGCGGAACATCGCACGCTTCTTCAAGCACGAATCATGCGGGCAGTGCACCCCCTGCCGCGAGGGCAGCGGCTGGCTGTACCAGTTGCTGTCGCGGATCGAGAAGGGCAACGCCTACACCAAGGACCTGGACCTGACGCTCGAAATCGCCACGAGCATGGGCGCGATGCCCGGGACGACGATCTGCGGGCTCGCCGATGGCAACAACTGGGCGGTTCGCACGATCATCAACAAGTACCGCGATGAGTTCGAAGCACGGGTGAAGCCGACCTACGTGCCCGTGCGGATGACGGTGGGGGCGAAGGCGAACGCGTGAAGCGCCGCGGCGTCGCCGCGATCAGTCGAGCGGCGCCAGCATGAAGTCCGTCGCCGCTCGTTCACCGCCGTGCTCGGTGACGAGCCGAGCCACCTGCCCGCGGTGGTAGGTCGAGTGGTTGAACACGTGGGTGAGGCTTCGACGGATCAGGCGCGTGTGGGGGGTGCCGTCGCTCGTCTTGTAGGAGTGCGACCGCTCCATGTGCTCGAGCGTCAGCGTGGGCAGGAAGGCATCCCACTCGGCATCGACTTCCCGGGCCATGGCTCGTGCATCGGCGATGCTCATGGATGGGAACCAGGCCTTGGGGTTCTCGTAAGGCTGTTCGAGCAGCCGCATCCGCCACACGCGGCGAGCGATCAGGTTGTGCGGGATGAGCCCGAGCAGCCGCTCGTACGCCGCGCCAGACCGCCGGTCGGCGGGGATGGTCTCGATCGAGTCGAGGGACTTCTGGTTGGCCCATTTCTCGTAGGCGAGCAGCTCGGCGTAGTGGGTCAGGAGGGTGGTCATGTGGGAAACGATATCAGCGGAGAGCGGTGCGGCGGCGGGCGGCACAACCTGTCGGGGGAGGAGTGCATCGCGTCACACGCCCCGTTGATGATGCGGATCCAGGCTGAACGAGCCCAGAGCGGAAGCGAGGGCACTCCTCGTCGATGCGTTGTCGTGGACACGCGCGAAAGACGGCCCGTCACTGCCGTTCCGGGCTCGTTCAAGGCGAACGCGAGAAGCACCGATTCCCAGAGCGGAATCGGTGGCATAGGAGCGGTGCCACCCGCCGCGACCCAATCAAGCCCCGATAGCACGGGATGGCCGAGCCCCGTCCGACGCCCCGCGCCGCCACCATCTTTCCAGTTGCCTGCAATCCTCCCAACTGCGCGGCGTTCCGCTCTCCAGAGCGGCGGGTGTTGACCGCCGATCTCCATGCCCGCGACGCGTTCACAAACGAGATTGGAGTGGCGTTTGAACACCCAGCGATTCACACTGGTCCTTGCTGCTGGTCTGGCTCTCACCGCCGTAGCGGGCGCGCAGGTGCCCACCGTCAATGATGCGATCTACGGCGTGCTCGGTTCGGCGCAGCAGCCGAGGCCCATCACCCTCGACGTCTACATTCCGACCGCGGGCACCCCTCCCTACCCGGTGATCATCCGCATCCACGGCGGCGGCTGGTCGGGCGGAACCAACCAGCCCATACCCGCCCTCTACACCGCTCTGCTCCAGCGGGGTTTCGCGATCGTCAGCCCGCGCTACAGGCTCACGAGCGAGTCGACCTTCTGGGCGCCATCGCCGGTCACGTTCCCGGCGCAGATCAACGACATCAAGGGGGCGGTCCGCTGGGTGCGCGCCAACGCTCAGGCCTTCAACCTCGACCCCACGCGCATCGGCTGCTCCGGCGAGTCCGCGGGCGGGCACCTCTCGGCGCTCCTGGGCACATCGGGCGGCGTGCGCACGTACTCACGCAACGGCGCCGATGTTGACATCGAGGGAGCGGTGGGCGGGAACCTGCAATGGTCGAGCCGCGTGCAGGCGGTCGCGGACTACTTCGGCCCGAGCGATCTCCTCAACATGAACCCGGATGTCACCACCCCGCCCGGCGGGATCAACCACGATGTGCCGACATCGGGAGAATCTCGGCTGATCGGCTGGGACGATCCGGGCCAGGGCATCGGGGACATCCGCGCCAACATCGACAATCCTGCTTCGCCGTACCCGCAGCTCGCAGCGCTCACGATCGGCGCGAGCCCGGTGACGCACGTTGACCCCACCGACCCGCCCTTCATCATTCTGCACGGCATGCAGGACACCGTCGTGCCCTTCCGTCAGGGCGAACGCATGCGCGATGCGCTTCTCATCGCGGGAGTTCCAGCGCCGTTCCTGGCCAACCCCGTCGGAGGTCACGCGACGTGGCCCGCGGGGAACGACGCCGTCGTCGCCTTCTTCATTGATCGCTTCATCACCAACCCGCCCCGCGTCTGCCCGGGCAACGCCGATGCGAACCCGGTGGTCAACTTCGCCGACATCACGGCGGTGCTGAGCAGGTTCAACCTGCCCGGCGGTGTGAACCAGCCCGGCGATGCCGATGGCAACGGGACGGTCAACTTCGCCGATGTGACGGCGGTGCTGGGCAACTGGGGAGCGAACTGCCAGTGAAACGCGGGCTCAACCGTGAATCAGCTTCCCCTCGCTCGCCAGGCTCGCCTCGTGGACGGCTTCGTACATCGTCGGGTGGGCGTGGATGGTGACGTTGATCTCTTCGGTGGTGGCCTCAAGGCGGCGAGCGAGCGTCAGCTCGCCGATCAGTTCCGTCGCCTGATCGCTCAGGATGTGCGCGCCCAGGATCTCGCCGCGCGGGAGGCCGCGGATGATCTTGACGAGCCCGACATTGGTGTTCGAGGCGATGGCCTTGCCGTGAGCCTGGAGGTTGTAGGTGCCGACGGCGTAGTCCTTGTCCTTCTTCTTGCCCTGTTCGATGAGGGCTCGCTCGGTGTAGCCGACGCTCGCGACCTGCGGGTGGCAGTAGGTGCAGCCCGGGATCACGCCGTAGTGGATTGGGTAGGGCTCGTGGTGCTTCCCGGGGTGCATGGCGCCCGCGATGCGCTCGACGCAGACGACCGCCTCCTCCGAGGCGACGTGGGCGAGCCACGGCGGGCCGATGACATCGCCCACCGCATAGAGGCCCGGGATGTTGGTCGCGTACTTCAGCGCGGGGTCGCCCTGCTCGCCCCACTTGTAGTCGGTCTTGATGTGGTCCTTGACGACTTCAAGCCCGAGCGAAGGGTCAAACAGGCCGTCGTAGCGCCCCTTCACGCCGATGGCGAGCAGGCACTTGTCGGCCTCGATGGTCTGCTTCTTGCTGTCATCGGCCTTGCCATTCACAAAGGGCGCCACGGTGATCTTGACACCGGTGGCCGTCTTCTCGACGTTCGTCGTCGTGGTCGAGGTGAGCAGCGTCATGCCCGCCTTGGTGTAGATCTTGGTGAGTGCGGCCGAGACATCGTCATCCTCAACCGGCAGGATGCGCGGCATCATCTCG
>JBIPMO010000271.1:0-4339 GCA_044369085.1 Phycisphaerales bacterium | reverse complement strand
GGGGGGCATCGGTGGCACGGGACCGGCGCCATCCGCCACATCATCGACTCACTAAGACTGATTCAGGGGCAGGTCGCGCCCCAGAACGTCAGAACTTCCGTGATATCCGTGAAGTTCACCACGCCGTCGTCATTGGCGTTACCCGAGCCGTAGCCGGGGGCATAAGCCGCGCCCCAGTTCTCCAGGATGGCGGTGATATCAGCGAAGTTCACCAAGCCGTCGCCTTGACCGTCGGCATCGCCGCGGCAGGAACCGGGCGGTCCGCCTTCCCGTCGGCAGGCAAAGGGCGCCGAACAATGCGGACGGAACATCACGCGGTCAATCCCGAACGCTTCGCCGAGAGCCGTGCTCGCCAAGACAACCCGACTGAAGGACATCGACGGATCGCTCACACCGATGAACATCGCATTGCCGTTGCCGAGCCCGGGCGGTGTCATGGCGATGGTGTGATTGATCCCGGTCGGTGTGCTGAGCGTGAGCGTGGCGCCGGGAATGAAATCACCCCAATCAGTGATGTGCACCCCGAAGGCCGTCGCTGGCGAAGGCAGATCGATCGTGAGTGTTGAAGAGTGGCCGATTGGACAAGCAATGCTCGCAGGATCGGCAACCACAAAGACAAAGTTGCTTCCATCCACCGCCGAGGCGTTTGAGACGGCTGCGGCAGTCAGGTTGTAGATGCCGATCCGAGACCTCATCGGGCAGACCGCTGAGGGGGCTACGACGACGCCTCCCGCTGTGACAGCGCTGGTCGATCGAGTGTTTCCGGCCGGCAGCCCGTCGAACCCTTCGCTCGTAATCCCCGCGCCGGCCGACGCGATGAACGCCGCTTCTGAGGAGAAAAAGACCGGCCCCGGGGGCGGGCCGCCCGTCGGCGCCAGCGTGAGGATCGCCAGTTGTCCGCAGGCCCACTCGCCATCAACCTGCCCGAGCGCATCGTCAAACGCCTCGAAGAACTCGATGCGTATCAGCCCATCTGCCAGCGGAACGAGATTCGGAATGCCGAAGTTGCTCAGCGACTGGATCCCGCCGCTGCTGTAGGAAGTCGGCCCGCCGGGAAAGTTGTCCGAGCCGGGGCGGAGCATGAAGCCGCCGATCGCGCTGCTGTCAGTGATGCACACCCCGATATCGCTGAGCCAGGAACTCGGGTGTACGGAGCGCAACACCACGTCCCAGCCGATCCCGACCACGCTGTTCCCAGCGCCGACATGGATCAATCGCACAACGTTGATCGGGTTCGCCTTCGCGTCCCAACTCGGCGTGCAGGCAATGTCGATCGGAGTGACGACATTTCGCTCATCTGATCTCCCCGGGTCGGACGGCGCGGCCAGCGGCACGTCGCTCCACGGCCCGTCCGCCGCTCTGGTGTCCTCGAACAAAGGAGCCGTCTCACCGAGTTCATTGGCTGCCGGCTGACCGGCTCCAGGCGAGCCGATCAGCCCCACAACGACAGCCATCAGCCCGATCAGGCGTAATGTGGCCGGTCTCAATCCGGTCCTCCCTTCGAAGAATAGCGAAGGCGATCGCGGCGACGCCAAGGCTTGGACTTGCGATCCTCAGCGCCGCCGGCGCGCGAAGCCGAATGAAGCCAGCAGGATCAGCGCCGACCCGGGAGCGGGAACAACCTGAGCGAGTAGGAAGTTCATCTGCAGCATCGCGGACGTGTTGCCGATCGGAAAACTCTCCGAATACGCGTTGGATTGGAGGGAGATCCGCTGTTCCGTGGGGTTCCAGGTGCCGAAGTTCTCCCCGGCAGGAACTCGGAGTGTGATGGGGTTCATGCCGAAGTCGTGCATTCCCGATCCGTTGCCCGCCGGCAGATCGTATGTCATCGTCCCGCCAGCAACGGTCAGGAGAAAATCTTGCGGATCGAACTCGCCCAACTCGTTGAGAGCCATCTGCCCGGGGCTCACGTAGTTGACCGTAAGTCCAGCCAAGGTTGCCGAGATCGGGCCGAACGGCGTCATGACCATCATGTCGCCTGGGTTGATGCCGACTGCTGATGCGCTGACATCTAGGGAGACCGGCAAACCAAAATCGCTGACTTCTGAGGTCATGATCGACCCGCCCAGCGCTGCGGCAGCCGTGAAGGTGCCGTAAGTGACCCCCTTCGGGTTTCCGTCGACGAACAAAGAAAAGCAGCCGGTCACGTTGATGATATCGCATTCGATCGTGCCGTTGAATACGCGCACGATCGGCGCCGCATCCGCAACACCGACTGTGAATGCCGACAGGACAACCATCGCCAAACTGCTGATGCTCGTCTTCATGGACCGACTCCTTGATTGAAGCATTGCCAGAAATGCCCGGCGTGGTTGAATCACAAAATCCATACGCCCACGACATTGCTGAAACGCCAACTGTGCTGATAGGCACCCTACTTCGGAACTCCGATAAGTCAAGGAAAGACACCGAGCGATTCACGAATTGATGATTTATCTAATAAAGTACTCCGCATTCCCTACAGTGCGCTGCTGACCTCAGAAGTCGCACCAACCCTGCGAGCCCCTTGATGCATACCGAGGAAGCGCAGTCCAAAGTCGCGAACAGAATCGTTGCGTCATCGCTCGCGTAAAGGACGCCTGATGAAGGAGATGCGCTCTCGTTACGGATGTCTACACCAGGCGCGTGGCAATGCCTCAATCCTCCACGAATCCCAAGTTCGCGTGGCCACCCAAGCCCTTACCCCCGGCGGGTGGCGGGTGGCGGGTCCAAGCGCATCGCTTGGCTATGCGGCGGGTGGCGTGGCCAAGCGATGACTTTCAAAGGGTGGGATGGCCAAGCCTTCTGAGGCTTGGCTCTGCGGTGGGGCTTTGGCCTCCATCGGCGCTGGGGGCGAGCCTGCATAGCCAAGCGATGCGCTTGGCCATGGCACCCCCACCCGTCATCGACCCAGAGCCGCAGGCGGTGCGGGCGTTTGATGTGGGGCGGGGGCGGTCCGCCCGCTGGGCGGTGGGGAGAGGGGGCTTTCCAGGGGCTTGCTCGCGTTGCTCGCTGCGCCCCTGGCAACGGGCGGTCGCCCAACCGGCGCATGCGAGGGGCGGGGCGAAGGCGCGGGGGAAGGCGGGGGCGAAGGCGAGGGCGGAGGCGGGGCGAGCGGATCGGGGTGAACTATCGAGACGAGAAGCACCGATTCCCGGGGCGGAATCGGTGGCGCGGGGTGGGGTTTGGGATATTGATTTGGGGATTGGAAGTGGTGGTGCGCGGCGCCTGCTGCTGTGGTTGCCGCAACCTTGGTGTTGGTCGTAGCGTAGGGCTTTTGAAGGAGCAACGATGACCAACGCTCGTCGAGTAATTGCTGCCATTGCACTTGCCGGGATTGCCGGCGTTGTGGGCTCGTGCGCATCATCCGAGGGTGCGGGGGGGTCGCGGGACGCGGGGGATGCGGGGGCTCGGGTGGCGATTGCTCTGCCCGCGATGAGCGAGACTTCGCCGCGGGATTACCCGGGCATTCATAACGCGGTGATGTATCACGAGGGGTTTGTGTCGGGGGGTGTGCCCGAGGGGGATGCGGGGTTTGAGACGCTCGCGGGGATGGGGGTGAAGACGATCATCAGCGTTGATGGGGCCGAGCCGGAGGTGGGCGAGGCGGCGGCTCGGGGCATGCGGTACATCCACCTGCCGATCGGGTACGGCGGGATTGATGAGTCGCGGAAGCTGCAGCTCGTGCGAGCGACGCGCGATGCGATGAAGGATGGCCCGGTGTATATCCACTGCCATCACGGGAAGCATCGCAGCGCTGGCGCGGCGGCGACGGTTGCGGCGAGCCTTGGCTGGGAGACTCCGCAGGCGGGGGTTGAGCGGATGAAGGTGTCGGGCACCGCGCCGAACTACAAGGGGCTGTATGCGTGCGCGAGCAGCGCGACGGTGCTGGGGTCGGATGTGATCGATGCGGTGCCCGCCGACTTTCCGGCGGTGGCGGCGCCATCGGGGTTCGTGAAGGGGATGGTGGAGGTCGATGAGATCTTTGACCATCTGCGAGCGATCGAGCGGGCGGGATGGAGGGTGCCGATGGACCACCCCGACCTTGTGCCCGCCGCGGAGGCCGGGCGGCTCGCTGACCTTTACCGCGTGCTCGCGGATGGGGAGTATGCCAAGCGCAAGCCCGCCGAGTTCACCGGGATGCTGCGAGAGAGCAACACGCGGGCGCAGCTGCTCGAGGATCTTCTGGCGGGCGGCGAGCAGGATGCGGCGAAGATCTCGGGGCAGTTCAAGCTTGTGGCGGCTTCGTGCAAGGACTGCCATGTGACGTATCGGGATTGAGGGTGGGGTTGGGGTTTCGGGTTTCGGGTTTGGGGGTTGGGGGTTGGGGTGGGGCGATCGTGTGCTAGGGATTGATGTG
>JBIPMO010000270.1:0-4368 GCA_044369085.1 Phycisphaerales bacterium | reverse complement strand
CACGCTCGCGGATGCGTGGCAGGGCGACGTCGCGATCACTCCTTCACTCACACCAGCGGAACGCGGCGGGGTCGCGGCCCGCCTGTACTCCGTGCGTATCGAAATCCCGGGCCGCGCATCCGCACCGATCGAGCTCCCCACGGCGGATGCGGCGTTGCAGGTGACGGACCGACTTATCCGCGTGCTGATGCTCGAGGGCAGCCCCTCGTGGCAGACGCGCTTCATGGCCCGGGCGTTCGCGAGCGACCCTCGCTTTGCGCTCACCACAGTCACCGCGATCGCGATGCCGGAACAACAGAACGCCCGAGCACCGCTCCGCATCACGCAAGGCGAGCCGACGCCCGATGGGCAGCGCATCACCGTCAGCGATTCCTTCGAGTTCACCCCGGGCGCGTTCGACGCATTTGATGTCGTGCTCGTCGGTTCGAACATCAGCGCGGTGCTCGACCCGGCGGGCCAGTCGCTCCTCAGCGGCCGCGCCGCCGCGGGAGGCGCGTTGCTCCTGCTGCAGAACGCAAACTTGACAGGCCCGCGCGTGCGCCAGCTCGCCGAGCACACCGTCTGGCCCGGGCGGCTCCTGAGCGCCGATGAATCACGCGCCTGGTCCGCCGCCGCCTGCGCCGAGGTGTATGAGCACGCGCTCGGCGAACACCTGCCGACGCTCGCGGATGCGATCCTCTTTGCCGATCGCGGCGTGGCCCGAGCGGGCGAACCCATCGAGCTCACCGCTCGCCTCACCGTCGCAGCGGATGCCGATCTCTCTGGTTGGTCGATCACCGTCGCTGGCGCAACGCCATCTGCACGGCTCCCGCTGCGCGAGGCCCCGCAAACCTCGACCAGATCGCGCCGCTTGAAGTCCACGTACAGCCCCAAAAGCAACGGCTCGGTGTGCTTCGAGCTCCGCGACGAATCCGGAGTGGTGCGCAGCTCGTGCATCGTCATCATCCGCACCCCGGATCCCGAGCGTGATGACACGATGCCCGATCACGCCACGCTCGCGGAGCTTGCCCGGGCCACGGGTGGGAGCGTCCTAGGCCCGGCCGATCACGATGTGCTCCGGTCCCGATTGTCGGCAGAACGCGCAACCGCCGTGACACCTCCGATCTTCCGCCCGCTCCTGCTTTCGCCGTGGATGCTTGGCGGGATCGGCGCCCTGTTCGTCCTGGAATGGACCGCTCGCCGCAAGCGGGGCCTGCCATGAGCCCCCACAACTCGCACGACAACGCGGGCCATGCGCTGCGACAGCGGCTGCGATCGATTTCTCGTCGTGCCTCCATCCTGCGAGCTGCGGCCGCCATGCTCGCAGCGCTCGCTGGGTGCGGCGTCGGGATCCTCGCCTTCGTCACCATCGACCCGCTGATTGACACGCCCGTCTGGGCCCGTGCTGCGGCCCTTGCCACCCTCGCGGGCACACTCGCGAGCGGGCTCATGATTGCTCTGCGCTGGCTGCTGCATCGCCCGGGTGTGGCGATGATCGCCGCGAACCTTCGACCTCGTCTGGGCGAAAACTCCGACCGCCTTTTGTGCGCTGCGGAACTGCTCGACAGCACCGAGGGCGACACCGCCCGGGCACATCTGGCCCGTCGCGCAGCGTCGAGGGCCATTGAGCATCTGCTCGCACAGCCCGCCGGGCAGCTCACCCGGCCCGAGCGAACAGCCTCGCTCCGCTGGGCCGCGGCCGCGACCGGCATCGCCACGCTGATCGCGGCGGCGTGGATCATCTTCCCGGCACCCACCGCCATATCGCTCACACGTCTCGCCCGCCCCTCGGCCGATGTTCCGCCTTACGCATCGACCCGCCTCTCGCTTGCGCTTGCCGGCTCGCCGCCGGTGCCGGGCGGACAGGCCCGCCTCGTCATCAGCGCGGCGGGCGTGCGCCCAGCCGAGGTCGCCATCGAACTCCGCACCGATGATCGCTCGGGCGAACCCGTCATCATCCGCGCCACGCCGAGCGGCGATGGCACCTTTCACGCTGAGATCCAGAGCGTGAGCACTCCGATGCGATTGATGGCCCGCGCGGGCCGTGCACGCAGCCCCACGCTCCGCATCGTGCCCGATGGGTCCCCGCGTCTGATCACCGCGAACATCACCATCACGCCGCCCGAGTACACCCGCCAGCCCGTACGAGCGACCGCCGTCGTTCCGGGCCCGCAAACCACGATCGAGTTCATCGCCGGAAGCAGTTTCCAGGTCGATCTGCTCACGAACGTGCCCCTCGCTGCGACGGCCATCACCGCAACCGGAGCTCGCAGGGACTCCACGATCGACCCGCTTGCTCGTGCCTATTCCGGCACGCTCGCACCCGGGCAGGATGCGAGCCTCGCGTGCGCATCCCTCGGCATAGACCTCCGCCTGCACGGCCTCATGGACACCCCTCCGACCTCGCGCTGGGCGGAACATGAATGCTCGCTCAGCATCGAACCACTGGAACAGCCGGTCAGGCTCATCGCCCAGGCCGAAGATGATTTCCCCTTCGCCGAGGTCGCGCTCGTGTGGTCTCTGGTGGATGCCGAAGGACGTTGGCAGGCATCCGGGCGCTGGCCCGTGGCGCCGAGCGATCTCGCCGAGAAAGTGACCGTCGAGCAGGTGCTCTCATCTTCCCTGCTCGCCGCGGACTCGGGCGAGTTGATCATCGTCCGGCTCGAAGCCACCGAGGGCCGCCCTGCTGCTCTCGGAGGCCCGCGGACCACGTCAACACCATGGCGGACTTTTCGCGCGATGGGGCCCTCTGACACAATCGGGCCGTCATCTCCCACCACTGACCAATTGCCCCCGATGGCTTCGGCTTCGAGCGCGATGTCCGATCCCTCACCGAACTCGGCCTCACAACCACGATCCGCCACCTCCGGCGAGGGCAGCGCTCTGCCTGATGCACCCAACGCGCCCCAGCCTTCCCTGCCGCGCTTCAACCCCGAGCGGGATCGCATCGCCTCGCAATCCGGCACCGGGTCGCGCTCCGCGGATGCAGCCTCTTCCGCCAGTTCATCCGACGGGCAACTCGCTCCGCAGCTTCGCCAGGCAGCCGCGCCCCCGGATGCCGACCCCGTCGTTCTCCGCGCCACACCCGGGCTGAGATGGCGCTTCGAGCGGGTTGCGCCCGGTGACCCTTCGGTGTCGAAAAAGGCCGACTCCCGCCTTGGAGCAATCCCGCCCGGCGACCAAGATCTGGCCCGTCGCTACTTCGAGATCCTTTCCCGCGCCGAGGAGCCCAAGCCATGAGCCGACGCACGATCCTCGCTGTGGTCATCGCGGCCACGATGTCATCCACCCAGCCCGCATCGCGCGGCCAAGCCGAGCCCGCTCCCGGCGCTGCCCCCATCACGGTGGCTCTGCTGACCTTCGGGCCCGACCACCGCACGGCCCGCTGCTTCTCCGAGAACTTCCTGGACCTCATCCGCCGCGAGACTTCGATCACCGTTGCACGACCGTTCGCATCGGTCGCGCTCGACTCCGATGAGTTGTTCGCTCATCCATTTGTCATCTTCAGCGGCGAGGGCGCCTTCGAGCTCTCGGCCTCCGAGACCATGCACCTCGCCCAGTACATCCGTCGCGGCGGATTCGTGCTCGCTTCGGCGGGCTGCTCGAACCACGCCTGGGCCGTCTCGTTCGAGCGGGCCATGAAGCTCGCGATGCCCGATGCCCCCTTGCGCGAACTGCCGCCCCAGCACCCGCTGTTTCAGACCGTGTTCAAGCTCGATGACCTCACCTCGCGCCGCGGCACGCCCTGCAAGATCATGGGTGTCGAGCTCGATGGCCGCCTGTGCGTGCTCTACTCACCCCAGGGCCTCAACGACACGCGCAACGTCGACACCGCGACCCCCGGCGAGTGCTGCTGCTGCGGCGGGGATGAGATCGTCGGCGCGAAGTACCTCAACGCCGCGGCGCTCGTGTACGCCCTGATGCCCTGACGCGCCCGCGCGGCGACACTTCAGCACACCAGGCTACTCGAGCTTCAGATCCTGCCGCACATCGTCGCTGATGTCGGTCCCCTTCGGGGCGATGAGGACCGGCCGCGACAGGAAGTCGCGCACGAGCTGGACCACCATCTGTCCCTTGGGGATGTCCTCGGCATCCCCCGATGAGAGCACGAAGGTGTAGCCGTTCTGCTCGGCGACCGCCGAGGCGCTCGCGCGCACGAGCCCGTAGCACTCGATGAGCTGCTCGGACACCTTGGCCTCGACCTGCTGGGCGATCTCGCGCGAGGCCCGCTCGGCATCGCGCTGCAGCCGGATGAGCTTCTCACGCGTCTCGGCGAACTTCGGATCATCGCGGGGCATGCCCTCGAGCGATTTCTGCAGCTCGCGGCCCTCGGTGATGATCGGCTCGAGCTTGTCCTTGCGGAGCGCATCCTCCAGCTCGACCCGCGCG
>JBIPMO010000056.1:0-13735 GCA_044369085.1 Phycisphaerales bacterium | reverse complement strand
ATCGCGGTAGAGGGTGATGAGCTCGGCGCGCTTGGCCTGGGGGTCCTTGGCCTCCAGGATCTCGCGCTTGAAGATGACCTCGGCGGCACCCTCGGCACCCATGACGGCGATCTCGGCGGTCGGCCAGGCCGCGACCGCGTCGGCGCCGAGGTCCTTGGATCCCATGGCGACGTAGGCGCCGCCGTAGGCCTTGCGCACGACGATGGTGATCTTCGGGACGGTCGCGGCGGAGTAGGCGAAGAGGAGCTTGGCACCGTGGCGGATGATGCCCCCGTACTCCTGCTGGACTCCCGGGAAGAACCCCGGGACATCGACGAGGGTGAGGATCGGGATGTTAAAGGCGTTGCAGAAGCGGACGAACCGGGAAGCCTTGTCGGAGGAATCGATGTCGAGGGAACCGGCCTTGACCTTGGGGTTGTTGGCGACGATGCCGACGGTGTCACCCGCTACGCGGCCGAAGCCGACGATCAGGTTGGCCGCGAACCCCGCCTGGACTTCGAGGAAGTCGGCGTGGTCGACGAGGCGCTCGATCACCGCGTGCATGTCGTAGGCGACTTTCTGGTTGGCCGGGAGGACGGTGCCGAGATTGTCGTCGCGCTCGGCGTGAGGAGCGGGGACAACTCGGGGCGGGTCCTCGGTGTTGTTGGCCGGAAGGAAAGACAGGAGCTTGCGTGCGATGGCGAGCGCTTGCTTGTCCGTGTCGGCGATGAAGTGGACATCGCCCGAGTAGTGCATGTGGGCCTCGGGGCCGCCGAGTTCTTCGGCGGTGACGGTCTCGCCGGTGACCTTTTTGATGACCTGCGGCCCCGTGATGAACATCTGGGCGCGGCGTGTCTGGATGATGAAGTCGGTGAGGGCCGGGCTGTAGGCGGCTCCGCCGGCGCACGGGCCGCAGATGAGCGAGATCTGCGGGACGACTCCAGAGAGGAGGGTGTTGTGATAGAAAATCCGGCCGTAGGCGGCGAGGGAGTCGATGCCCTCCTGGATGCGGGCACCGCCCGAGTCGTTGATGAAGATGAATGGTGAGCCGGTCTTGAGGCTGGACCTCATGACCTCGACGATCTTGTCGGCGTGCGTTTCGCCGACTGCTCCGCCCCCGACGGTGAAGTCCTGGCTTGCAAAGTGGACGAGCCTGCCGTCGATGGTTCCGAGGCCGGTGACCACGCCGTCACCAGGGAGTTCCTTGCCGGCCATGCCCAGCACGTTGCAGCGGTGAACGGCAAAGGCGTTGCGTTCACGGAAGGACCCGCGGTCGAGGATCGCATCGATCCTTTCGCGAGCGGTGAGGTTGCCCGCGGCGTGGTGCTTGGCGATGCGGTCGGCACCGCCGCCGACGAGGAGCCGCTCGCGGCGCTGGCGGAGGTCGGCGACTCGGTCGGCCATGGTCTGGGTGGCGGGGGCGGGCATCGGTGGGGAGGCGGGCGCTGATTCGGGAGCAGGTTTGGTGGTCGGGATCATGTTTGCTCTCCTGACCCGGGGTCTGGTGATGCTTGGTGGTGCGCTGCGGGCTGACAGAGTTCGGTCAAGACTCCCATGGAGGCCTTGGGATGCAGGAAGGCGATGCGCGTGTGGTGGGCACCTTCGCGGGGTGTCTGATCGATCAGTCGGAAATCGACGGCCCGCAGCGCGGCGAGGCGGGCATCGATGTCGTCGACGGTGTACGCGATGTGGTGGAGGCCCTCGCCGCGCTTGTCGATGAACATGGCGACTGCGGAGTCCGGCGAGGTCGGTTCGAGAAGTTCGATGCGGATCTCATGACCGGGCGGCCCCAAGCGATAAAATGCGACGCGAACGTGCTGGCTGGGGACTTCCTCGACGTTCTCAAAGGTTGCACCGAGCACGGTCTCGTAGAAGCGCCGCTGCGATTCGAGGGACCGAACCGCGATTCCGATGTGATTGACGGATTTGGCGTTGATCATCTCGCCACCTTGTCTTTGGACGGGCGAGACTCGCGGTGCCTGGCCGAGACGTCTCTCCCGAGACTGCAGTGGATTGTAAAGCGTTTCATCATCGAGCGCACTTCCAGAGCGGCGGTGCACAACCGCGGTCGAGATCGGCGGGTCTTCAGGCGCTCGCGCCCGAGGATCGTGGATTCGCATTCAGTTCGTGTACGAACGCATCAATAACAGAGGTCGCTGCTTGGGAGGGAGTGGTGCGCGCTTCGCGCAGCGCCTGCTCGGCGGTTTGTCGGGCGGCGGCGGCGGCAGGTGACGCGGCGAGGCGTTCCTCCAGTTGTTCGTGCAGCAGGGCGTGAAACCAACGGAGTTCCTGCTCACGACGGTTTGCCGCGAGAGCGCCGGAAGCGCGCAAAGCGGCAATCCGGGAATCGACCCTCTGCCAGATGTCGTCGATGCCGTCGCCGGTCAGGGCGCTGCAGGTGAGCACGGGCGGGTCCCAGCCGGGGTCGCGTCGGGCGACCATTCGAAGCGCGGAGGCGTACTCGCGGGCGGCCGCGGTGGCGCGACGTTGGCTTTCGCCATCGGCCTTGTTGACGGCGATGAGGTCGACGAGTTCGAGCAGGCCCCGCTTGATCCCTTGCAGCTCATCGCCCGCGCCGGCGATCAGAACGGCCAGGAAAAAGTCGGTCATGTCGGCGACGGTGGTCTCGGACTGTCCAACGCCGACGGTCTCAACGAGCACGACATCAAAGCCCGCCGCCTCGCACAGCAGCATGGCCTGGCGGGTCTTTCGGGCGACACCGCCGAGGGCCCCCGCGCTCGGGGATGGTCGGATGAAAGCCCGGTCGTCGGCGGCGAGCCCGGACATGCGTGTCTTGTCACCGAGGATGGAGCCCCCCGTGACGCCGCTGGAAGGGTCAACGGCTAGGACGGCGACGCGTCGGCCGCGAGCGGTGAGCATGCAGCCAAGGCGTTCGATGAAGGTGGATTTGCCGGCGCCCGGTACGCCCGTGATGCCCACGCGGATGGAGTTGCCAGCGCGGGGGAGGATTCGGGCGATCAGTTGCTCCGCTGGTGAGCGGTCGCGGGGGCTGGTCGACTCGATCAGCGAGATGGCGCGGCCGAGGATGGCGCGGTTGGCGCGAAAGACTCCAGCCGCATACTCGTCGATCGAGAGGGTCGGCGCGCGGCGCGGGGTGGCCGCGGGTGGATGCGGGGAGGGTTCGCCACCTGGCGCGACGGAAACGCCGAGGCCATCCGGGGTCATCGGTTCTCGTCCCCCCGGGGTGAGTCGGCAGCGCCTTCAAGCAGGTCGAGGACGCGCAGGGCGGCCTGACCGATGACGGTGCCCGGGCCGAAGATCGCGGAAGCCCCGGCCTGAAAGAGCGCGGGATAGTCCTGCGGGGGCACCACTCCGCCAACAACGATGAGGATGTCGGGGCGGCCCGCGGCATCGAGGGCGCGGCGGAGGGCAGGCACGAGGGTGAGGTGTCCGGCGGTGAGGGATGAGACGCCGACGATGTGGACATCGTTCTCGACGGCCTGGCGAGCGGTTTCCTGCGGGGTCTGGAAGAGCGGGCCGATGTCGACATCGAAGCCCATGTCGGCGTAGGCCGATGCGACGACCTTCTGCCCTCGATCGTGGCCGTCCTGTCCCATCTTCGCGACGAGGATGCGCGGCCTTCGGCCTTCGCGCTTCTCGAAGTCGCTCACGCGCTGGCGAACTGTTTCCATGATGCCTCCGGCTCCGGCCTCGCGTGCGTAGACGCCGCGGATGGATCGTACCGGTGCCTGATGGCGGCCGTAGACCGTTTCGAGGGCATCGGAGATCTCCCCGACGGTGGCCATGGCTCGAGCGGCGTCCACAGCGAGTTCGAGCAGATTGCCCGAGTTCTCGCGTGCGGCCCGCGTCAGATCGGCCAGGCAACTCGCGACCATCGCGGGGTCTCGTGAAGCGCGGAGCTGGCCGAGGCGAGCGATCTGCGCTTCGCGGACCTTCGTGTTGTCGATCCGGAGGACATCGACGCTTTCTTCGTGTTCCGGGCGGTACTTGTTGACACCGACGACGGTCTGGAGACCCGAATCGATGCGTGCCTGCGTCCGCGCGGCGGCCTCTTCGATGCGATCCTTGGGGACACCGGCCTCGATGGCTCTGGCCATGCCGCCGAGCTCCTCGACTTCGACGATGTGGCCCCACGCGCGGTGGGCGAGGTCGTGCGTGAGGCGCTCGAGGAAATAGGAGCCTCCCCAGGGGTCGATGACACGGCAGGTGTCGGTCTCCTGCTGGAGGAAAAGCTGCGTGTTGCGCGCGATCCTGGCGGAAAAATCGGTGGGAAGGGCCAGCGCCTCATCGAGGGCGTTGGTGTGGAGCGACTGGGTGTGTCCGTGGGTTGCGGCCATGGCTTCGACGCACGTGCGGACGACATTGTTGTAGACGTCCTGCGCGGTGAGGCTCCAGCCGCTGGTCTGGCAGTGGGTTCGCAGCGACATGCTGCGCGGATCCGCCGGGTTGAAATCACGGATGAGCCGGGCCCAGAGCAGTCTGGCGGCGCGGAGCTTGGCGATCTCCATGAAGAAGTTCATGCCGATGGCGAAGAAGAACGAGAGTCGCGGAGCGAAGGCATCGACGGTGAGGCCCCGCGCGATGCCGGTCCGTACGTATTCGATCCCGTCGGCGAGGGTGTACGCGAGCTCAAGGTCGGCGGTGGCACCGGCCTCCTGCATGTGGTAGCCGCTGATGGAGATGCTGTTGAAGCGTGGCATCCGGCGGGCGGTGTAGTCGAAGATGTCGCCGATGATGCGGATGCTCGGCCCGGGGGGGTAAATGTACGTGTTGCGGACCATGAACTCCTTGAGGATGTCGTTCTGGATCGTCCCGCTGAGCTGCTCGGGCTTCACCCCCTGTTCTTCGGCCGCGACGATGAACATGGCCATGACGGGCAAGACAGCGCCGTTCATGGTCATGGAAACCGAAGTCCGGTCGAGCGGGATGCCGGCGAAGAGGGCCCGCATGTCGAGGATCGAGTCCACGGCAACGCCCGCCATGCCGACATCGCCCACGACCCTGGGGTGATCCGAGTCGTAACCTCTGTGGGTGGCCAGGTCGAAGGCGACCGAGAGGCCCTTCTGGCCGGAGGCGAGGTTCCGCCGGTAGAAGGCGTTGGACGCCTCGGCGGTGCTGAAACCGGCGTACTGGCGGACGGTCCATGGCTTGAGCACGTACATGGTCGGGTACGGCCCGCGGACGAACGGCGGGAAGCCCGGGAGCGAGCCGAGGTGGTCCACGCCTTGGAGGTCCCCGGCGCAGTAGGCGGGCTTGACGCGGATGTGCTCGGGGGAGAGCCAGTCGAGGTCCTCGATCTCTCGGCGGGCCTGCGCCGCAGCGCTGGCTCGCCAATCGTCGATGGAAGCGCGCGTGCCGCTGCGCGGCTGCAGGTCGATGGCGGCGAAGTTGGGGATGGTGCTCATGAGAGGACTCCTTCTTCCTGAAGGAGGGCGGTCAGGGTCGCGGGGACATCGCACCGCACGTAGATGAAGCGGTCGATGCCGGCAGCTCGGAAGCGGGCCTCGGCGGGCCCCGGGTTGCCGGCGAGGATGACGGTGCGGGCCCCGGCGCGGTGCAGGGCGGGAGCAAGTTGCGGAACGATGGCAACATAGTCTTCATCGGCGCCGCAGATGACCGCGATGGCGGCGTGCGACGTTGAGAATGCCGCGATGGCGGAGTCGACATCCGGGTAACCATCGGACGAGACAATCTCGAATCCGCCCACCTCGAAGAAGCTGCGGGCGTAGGCGGTGCGAGCGTTGTGTCGGACGATGGGGCCCATGGACGCGAGGAACGCTCGGGGACGCCGGCCGCATCGAGCCAGATGGCGATCGGTGGCGTCGCGGAGACGCTCGAAAGCCTCGGCGTAGGGGTGAACGGCCAAGGGGGCGATGCCCTCGGGGGCGCTTCCGTGAGCGTCAAGTGCATCGACGAGGCTCGCGAGCGATGCTCCGGCGCGTGCGGCGACGGCGGCGACGCTCATGCGCTCGCTCTGCTCGGCGGTCGCCATCGATTCGAGGGCTCGCCGGGCGCTGGCACAGTCGCGGGACGCGGCGACGCGGCTGCAAGCGGCCTGGACGGTCGAAAGGCGCGCGAGCTTGGATCGCGGCGGAGCTTGCTCGCCAAGGGTAGGGAACTCGCTGATGCCGACGATGGCGTCCTTTCTGGTGGCGATGTTGCGCGATCGCTGGGCCAGAGCGGTATCGACCTGCTCCTTGATCCAGCCGGAGCGGAGGCACGCGATCATTCCGCCACGCGACTCGATGGCCTGGAGAATGACCCAAGCCGAGCGGGCGAGGTCGTCGGTGATGGATTCGATGTACCACGATCCGCCCGCGGGGTCGGCGACGCGGTGCAGGTGGCATTCTTCCTGGAGGACGATCTGGGTGTTGCGAGCGATGCGCCGCGAAAGTTCTGATGGAGGGCCCAGGGCCGCATCGAAGGGGAGACTGCCGATGGATTCCGCTCCGGCGATGCCGGCGGCCAGCACGCACGCAGAGTTGCGGAGGATGTTGACCCACGGATCGTGGGAGGTGAATACGCGCCGGCTGGGTCGGACGTGCATCGCCATGCGCTGCGAGGCCTCGGATCCGCCGATGGCGCTGACGACGCGCGACCACAGGAAGCGGGCAGCTCGGAGCTTGGCGATGGCGAGGAAGGTCTGGGTGCCGACCGCGAATGAGAACGTGAGTTGGCGGGCGGCGCGGTCGACGGGGAGGCCAGCCGCGGTCAGGGCGCGAAGGTACTCGAGCGCGGTCGCCATGCTGAAGGCAAGGTCCTGAGTCGCGGTGGCGCCGGCTTGGTGGTACGTGGCGGTGCCGACGCGGAGGGAGGTGACGCTCGGATATCGCGCATCGGTCCAGAGGGCGAGTTCCGCAGCCAGTGCAAGGGATCGCTCAAGCGTGCAGGGAAGCGCCCCGTCGCGGGCGAGAACGGCCAAGGGGTCGGCGTTGAAGCCGCCGCGGGCCTGCGTGGGAGCGATGTCGGAATCTTCCCAAAGCGCGGCGAGCATGGCGGCCGCGGGCGCGAAGGCGGCGCCTGCTTCAAGCCAGATTCCGATCATGCTGAGATGCACGCCCTTGAACGCATCGCGCCAATCGTCGAGGGTGGGCAACAGGGCGCCATCGGCGGCGGCGAGGCCAGCCGCTCGCGGGTCGTCCGGGTCAAGCCCTACGCGGGAGGCCGCGTCGAGCCGCAGCAGGATGGACGTGACCCCGTGGGTGAGATCATCGAGGATGGCGCTGTTCAGTTCCGCCGGGCCGGCCTCGGAGCGCTCCTGCCGGATATCCCATCCGAGCGGCGACGTTCCCAGCGCGGAGGTGCCGCGTGTGTAAGGCGGAACGCCGGGCATCTCACCGTGTTCACCGGCCCCGGTCGGGGTGTACAGGGGCCGGATGTAAATCCCCTCGTAGGTGTGCGTGACGAGGCGGCGCTCGAAGGAAGCGCCGTTCAAGTCCTGCTCGACAGCCGCTCGCCAGGCATCGAGAGAAACGGGGGCAAATGCACCGGCGATGCCGGGGTCACGCGGCAGCATGATCGCCGCCTCCTGCCCGAGGGTGCGTTGGTCCCGCATGGCCGCGCACGGCCTCGGTGCGGGGAGCGTACCTCAAACGTCGGTCGCCTGCGGCACCGGCGGGCCCCGTTCGCGGAACGTGCCGCCCCGATGGCGGACATGATCTACACTGGCCCGACCATGAGAAACACCACTTCACCTATCCGCGCGGCGAGCGCTGACGAGGCGATCTCGTCGATCACGAGCGGGATGAACGTCTTCGTACACGGGGCGTGCATGACCCCAACCCCGTTGCTGGATGCGCTGGCGCGGCGGAGCGACCTGCGTGATGTGACGCTGTATCACCTGCACCTGGCGGGGCCGCTCGCGTTCACCTCGCCGGAGCATGCGGGGCGGATCCACTCGGTCTCCTTGTTCACGGGGGCCGGGCTGCGCGAGCCGATCGCGTCTGGCCGGGCGGAGTACATGCCGGTGTTTCTGTCGGACATCAGCCCGATGTTCCGGAGCGGTGCGATCCGGCTGGATGCGGCTCTGGTGCAACTGTCGGTCGCGGACCGTCACGGGCTGTGCACGCTCGGGACGAGCGTGGATGTGGCCCGCGCGGCGGTGGAGAGCGCGCCAATGGTGATCGCGGAGGTGAATCGTCGCGCGCCGCGGACGCACGGAAACTCGTTTGTTGCGATGGATTCGCTGCACTCGTGGGTCGAGACGGATCGGCCGCTGCACGAGCACGCCGCGGAGGCCGAAACGGCGGTGACGGCGCGGATCGGTGAGATCATCGCCGAGCTGGTGGAAGATGGTTCTTGCCTGCAGGTGGGGATCGGGGGGATCCCCGATGCGGTGCTGGCGCGGCTCGGGAACAAGAACGACCTGGGGGTTCACACCGAGATGTTCTCGGATCGCATGGTGGACCTGGTGAAGGCCGGCGTGGTGACCAATCGGTGCAAGAGCGTTCACCCCGGGCGGCTGACGACCGCATTTGTCGCGGGGACGCACAAGGTGTTCGACTTCGTGGATGACAACCATCTCGTCGAGTTCCACGGTGCCGACCGGACCAACGATACATCGTTGATCCGCAAGAACGACAAGGTTGTGGCGGTGAACTCGTGCATCGAGATAGACCTGACCGGGCAGGTGTGCGCGGACTCGATGGGGCACCGCATCTACTCAGGAATCGGTGGACAGATGGACTTCATCCGCGGGGCGGCACTATCGAAGGGGGGCAAGGCGATCCTGGCTCTGCCCTCGACGGCGGCGGGGGGCAAGGTTTCGCGGATCACCCATCAGTTGCAGGACGGTGCCGGGGTGGTGACGACGCGCGGGCATGTGCACTGGGTGGTGACGGAGTATGGCGCGGTGAACCTGCACGGCAAGACCCTGCGCCAGCGAGCCGACGCTCTGATCTCGCTAGCGCACCCGGATTTCCGAGGGGAGCTGCGCGAGAAGTTCTCGGGCATTCGTCGAGTGGCGCTCGGGTGAAGGGGGACTTCACGCTCTTGTTGCTGCGGAGTCGCGCCCATGCGGCACGCATCGGCGCGCTGGCGACGCACCCCTTGGGCCCGAAGCTCGGCGATGATGTGAAGCCGCTTAATCGGCGCGAGGTCATCGCGCTCGACCACCTCGCTGAGGTCGATCGTCATGCGTATGTCCACGTTGGGTACCCGCGCCCGGCAAGGTGCCGGGCCACGAGCGTGTTGGGTGATGCGACCCGCCGCGCGGGGCGTCCTCACCATCTACGCAAACGGTTCCGATCGAGGCGGACCCCCGATCGGAACCCCGCGTCAAATCCACGGGTGTGTTAACCGAGAGTCGGAGAGAGTTTGAGAGGTTTGGCCCAGAGGGGAGAGCCGGGACTCATCCTCAAACCAGGGCGCTCATGGGGTATGCTCACCATCCAGAGTCCACGGCGGTCGTGGGCGGAGAACGAAATGGGAAATCCCGGCTGAAAGTTGGAACGGGCGACATAGCGGTTTCGCACCGGAATTCAGCCTATCCGGAAGGATCCGGGAAGGCTCAGCTAGTCATGCCCCACAAGATTATGTCCGGCACTCCCGCTGATGCTGAAATGACGTTGCCGCCCGCGGAAGACTATCTCAAGCTGCCGCGCTGGGCCCGCGTCGCAGCGGCGTGCCGGAACGCCCGACGCGTCCAGCCGATCTTCGCCGCGGTATGGTCCGACGCGCCGGGATATTTCGTCAAGGACATTGAGAAGGCGATCGCAATCGGCGAACAGTCTGCCGCCAACCCCGCTCAAGCCACCAAAGCTGCCGCCGCCAACGCCGCCGACACCGCCGCCCACTGCGCTGCCTTGGCCGCCCGCCTCGCCGCCTACGCCGCCCCCGCCGCCTTGGCCGCCGCCTGCGCCGCCCACGCCGCCGCGTACTCCGCCGACGCCGCCGACTACGTTGCCAAAGCCGCCCCCACCCTCGACCCCGACGCCGTCGCAGCGTACGACTGCTCCGCCTCCTGGGCCGTCGCCTATCTGACCGCCGAAGCCGCCGACCCGTACGCCGCCAACGCCCGCGTGCTCGCGCGAGCAGCGGCCGTGCCTGGGTGGCCGCTGGCTGTCCAACTCCTGGCCGACGCCCGCGCGCTCGCGAGCTCAGCGGCCCGCGCGGATTTCGAACTCCTCAAGGCCCTTTCACAATCCAAAGGCTGGACCGACGACACCCCCGTCCCAGTCGATCTCCTCGGCCCACTCTGGACATTCGGCGTGCCGGAACGTTGGCCCGATCTAAGCACGCAGTAGCAGCATCCGAGCTCACCGCAAGGCGGCGCCGTCCTCGTGTTCGAGATCGATGTGCCCTGAAACGGGTCAGAAAAAGGGGGAAGATCTGAGGGAGAGACGATGCGGTGTTCCTTCTCCAACTTTCTCCGCTTCTGAACCGTTCCGATCCCCGCTCACCCCCCGATCGGAACCCCGCGCTAAATCGACGGTGGTGTTAACCGAGAGTCGGAGAGAGTTTGAGAGGTTTGGCCGAGAGCGCGACGGGAACCCTTGGGGTTGCGATCGGAGCCTCGATGCTCGTGACCAAACAGAGAGCGCGGGGGTAGCCCCGAACCGCGTTTGCGCCCGGAATCTCCGACGTTTCCGGGACTCGGATCGGATGCCGGAAATCGGCCGGGCCGTAAAGCAAAACCGGCCCGCTTTCGCGGGCCGGTCAGAAGCTCGGAGATGATCTCCCGCTCGAACTGGGCAAACGAGAGCAGGATGTTCAGCGTGAGCCGCCCCATCGACTGCGTGGTGTTGAACTGCTGCGTCACCGAGACGAACGAGATCTTCTTGCGGTCGAAGACTTCCATCATGCGCGCGAAGTCCATCAGCGAGCTGCTGAGGCGGTCCACCTTGTAGACCACGACGCAGTCGACCTTGCCCGCGTCGATGTCGGCCATGAGCCGCCGCACCGCGGGGCGTTCCATGTTGCCGCCCGTGTAGCCGCCGTCGTCGTACTTGTCGGGGAGGCATACCCACCCCTCGGCCTTCTGGCTGGCGATGTACGCCTCGCCGCTCTCTCGCTGGGCGTCGAGCGAGTTGAACTCCTGTTCCAGGCCCTCTTCGCTGCTCTTGCGGGTGTAAATGGCGCAACGGATAAGCGGGCTCTTGCGGAGCTGCTCGCCGCTCGCGTACCTGCGGGATGACGACGAGAAGGTGCTCATGCCTGGGCCACCTCCGCGTGGCGGGCCCCGCCAACGGCCGTGCCCAGCGACTCGGCAAAGAACTTCATGCCGTTCCAGTGCGTGCCGGTAATCGCGTTAGCGACCGCCGAGAGCGACCGGTAGATCTTGCCCTCGTACTCGAACCCGCGCGGCAGGACGATCACCGCGATCATGCGGCCCTTGTACTCACGCCACAGCGTCGTGCCGGGCATGGGCTCGATGCTCTTACGCGGCATGCGGATCGACACGATCGGCGGCGTTGCATGGTTTGCTGGGGCGATCGCGACTGGCCCCGCTCCGGCCGGGGCTTGGAGCCGAAGGTCGGCATCGTCGGCCAGCGCGAACGCCCGCTGCCGGGCTCGCTCGGAGAGGTCTCCCTCCGCATCAGCCTGCAGCCGCCAGCAGATCCGCTTGATCAGGTACGGGCGGTTGTTGCAGCGCGTGGCCTCGCCGAACACCTCCGCGTACTTGGCGCGGAGCTGCGGCGTGGTGAGCGTTCCGAGTCGTTTGAGTTCCGCGTAGATGTTCATCGCCATGACTGGTCTCCGTCGTTCCCGCCCGCAACATGCCGCGCGGCCGTGTCGGTTGGAAGCGGACGATCAGGGCGATCATCTTCCGCACAGTCAAGTCGAGAACTCTCGGGTTGTTGATGCTCCACGGGCGCGATGCTGGCGGCCCGCTTGGCGCGAACGCCGGCGCGGATCTGCTCCCTGTGCCAGCGATGCACGGCAGCGGCAAGCGTGGCGATGACGACCTCGCGCCGCTGGGCGGCGGAGTCCAGAGGGTCTTGCTGGGACACGAACGGCTCCTTCGCGGGTCAACAGCAACCCGCCAAAGAGCACCTAACCCGTTGGAGGACGGAATCCCGAACGGGCGCGGCTAGGGACTTGGCCAGTGCGGAGGTGCCACCCGATCCGAGTCGGCAAGCAATAAAGACAGTTCTCGAACGTCTCTCCTCATGGACTCGATTCCCAAGGAGTGCATATGCACCGAGCTGCTCAGCTTTTTACGGCTGTGGTCATCGGATCAGCGACTACGGCCCTCGCGCAGAACACTCAGCAGAGTGTCTTCGACCGACTGGATACCAACCGCGACGGTTGCCTGTCGGCGGAGGAACTCGCCGCCACTCCGCGTGCCGCCGGAGACGACCTGTTCAAGAACCTTGATCGCGACAGAGATCGGTTTGTATCACGAGCGGAGTTCGATGCGTTCGCTGCCCGCCGCGGGCAACTCTCGGCGCAGCCAGCGCGTGAGCTGCGGGCGGCCTTGCCACAACTGCGCGAGCCGGACGTCTCCGAGGGCACGCCGGCGGAGATCGCACGCTACCGGGACGCCGCAGCATACTCGGCGGCCAACGGCGGCCTGGTGCTGCTTGTCATGAAGGAAGGGCGTGCAGTCTTCGAACAGCACATCGAGGGCTCGACGCCGGAGAAAGCCTACCAGATCGCCTCGGGCACCAAGAGCTTCTGGGGCCCATTGGCAGCGGTGGCGATCCAAGACGGCCTCCTTTCGCTCGACGAACTCGTCGCGGACACGCTCACCGAATGGAAGACCGACCCGCGCAAGAGCCGCATGACTGTGCGCGACATGCTCACGTTCTCTAGCGGCCTCGAATCGCCGCGCCGCCTGTGGGCCGAGCGCGACAAGAACCTGTACACGCTCGCGCTCGGCCTGGCGGCCGTGGAGGAGCCGGGAAAGCGGTTCACATACAGCGAGGTCCACCTGTATGCGTTTGGCGAGTTCCTGAACCGCAAGCTCGCCGCTCGCGCGGCCAAGATCGGCCTCGGCACACCCGAGACAGCGCACGAATATCTCGAACGCACGCTCCTGAAGCCCGTCGGCATCGCTGGTGGACGCTGGCACAAGGACGCGACCGGCCAGCCCGCGATGGGCGATGGCGCCGTGCGCACCGCCCGTCAGTGGGCCGCGTGGGGCGAGTTGATTCGCAACCGCGGCAAGCATGGCGACACCCAGCTCATCCCTGCCGATGGTCTGGCCAAGTGCTTCGAGAGTTCGGCCGCCAACGCTGCTTACGGGATGACATGGTGGTTGAACAAGCCTTCGAACGCTGATTTGGCCTCGATGGCGGATCGGGCGGGGGAGCGTCGTCGCCGCTCGTCCGATCAGGTCAGCGAGCGCGGCATCGTCTCCGGCCGACTGCCCGATCTGGTCATGGCCGCCGGGGCGGGGCAGCAGCGGCTGTACGTGGTGCCTTCCGAGGAGTTGGTGATCGTGCGATTCGCCAATGCCGACATGCCCGCTGCGGTGATGCGCGGTGAGTACAACCGCCTCAACCTAAACTTCAAGGACGAGGAGTTCTTCACCAGACTACTCGCACCGGCCGGAACAGAAAGGACGCCCAAGTGATCCAGCCTCGGACAGGCCCCATCCAAGCCCGAACTGCGGCACGCTCGACATGTTTGGTGCTGCGGCAGGTGGCCTTAGCCATCCTGTTCGGCATCGTGCTCCCCACCACGGCTCTCGCGCAGGATCTCCGCTTCATTTCTTTGCCCCCACCGGCCTCGCCGCGGGACCTGCTGTACAACCCGATCAGCAACAAGGTCTACACCGCCAACACGCCGCAGACCGGTGCACCGTCGGCCGAGAGTGTCACGATCATCA
>JBIPMO010000269.1:0-4389 GCA_044369085.1 Phycisphaerales bacterium | reverse complement strand
TTTGAACCCCATCGTCCAGACGGGGCCGCCACCGGCGTTGAGCCGCGTCACCACCGCGCTGCGCGTCCCGGGGAAAAGCTCGCTGTGCCCTTCGATGACCACATCGCCGTTGTCGGCGATGTCGATGCCATCGCCCCACAGGTTGGGGGAGTTGCCCGTCGCATCGGGCGGCAGCGAGTAGGCGATCGCGAACAGGACGTTGCCCGCCGCGTCGGTGCGGACGAAGAGCATGCGGGTGCGGATGACCGCCGGCCCGCCGGGGGTGGGCTGATCGCGGCGAGCGATCGTGCCGCTGATCACGAAGTTGTCGTTGGTTCGGTCGTAGCGGAGATCAGTGAACGAGATCAGCGAGTTGCCCTCGAGTTGCGGGTCGAGGTAGGCGTTGTTGAAGACCGGGTTGCCGTTGAAGTCGGTGCGCAGCAACTGGCCGAACTGCCCGTTGAAGTTCGGGCCGAAGATCTGGTTGATCGATGTCGCGACAGCGAAGTCGATGTCCCCCGCGGCGTCGTCGACGGTGACCACCGACACGCTGGGGGTGTTGTTGAAGTTGATCTGGTCGGTGAAGGCGCTGTCACCGAAGTAGGTGCGAGCGAAGATCACGCCCCCCGCGGGGTCCAGGTGCAGCAGGCCAAGGCCAAGAGCGGGGATAAAGCTCTGGGTGCGGCCCGCGACGATGTAGGTGTCAGCGCGGGTCTGGCGGATGGAGTAGCCCTGGTCCGGGCCCACGCTGCCCCACGCGGTGTTCCAGTCCCACGAGCCGTCCGGGCGGTACTTGATGACGTGCAGCCGCGGCGGACTCTGCTGGGTCAGCAGGTTCCCCACGCTGACGTAGCCCTGGTCGCGGGTCTGGCGGAGCCCTTCGGCGGTGTCGCGGCCCGGTGTGCCGATGAGCCGCTCGAAGACTTGGGCGGAGGCGGGGGACCCGGCAAGACCGGCGGTTAGCGCAAGGGCCGCGGCCGCGAGGTGCGTACGAGAAGGGGCGCGAAAGGACAGTGCAAAGGTCATGGTGATCTCCAGTTCCTCCGTGGCGCCTCGTGTGCGGGCCAGCGTGCGGGGTGCGCCGCACTGCTGCGGAAGGGGAGAACGCCCGCTGCGCACGAAAGCGGCGCAGGCGTTCTGCGAATTCATCTCATCGCTTGCGATGAAGCGCGGGCGGCGGCACGTTCGGCGTTGCGCTCAGCGACCCAGAGCGGTCCGGCCAAGGGGGATGTCCAGGCGGTCGCGCGTCGAGCAATACGTGATGCCCGCCATCCGGCCCAGGGCGTCGAGCGCTGCGGGGTCGACGTGATGGCGCTCGTTCATGAGGCCATCACGCGCGTGGATCCAGAGCACGCGGCCGATGACGATGTTCCCGCCGCCCGGCACGCCCGGGGCCAGGCGGATCACCTGCAGCGCCTCGCACTCAAAGCACACCGGTGAATCAGCGACGCGCGGGGGCTTGATGGTGCGCGAAGCGGCCTGAGCGAGGCTCGCGAGATCGAACTCGCTCTCGCCGTACGGCAGCTCTTCAGCGCTCGCGGACATCTGATTGCCAAGCCCGTGCGGCACGATGTTCACCACGAACTGGCCCCCGGCACCCGAATGGTCGCGAGCGGAGGCGAGAATGTTCCGCAGCGTGTCCTTGGGCTCGCCCGCGGAGTTGTTGGCCGGGCAGAAGAGCAGAGCCATGGGCTCGCTGGAGACGCCGTTGAAGAATGAGAAGGGGGCGAGGTTGGCTTGGCCATCGGGCGAGATCGTCGAGACCCAGGCGATCGGTCGCGGGACGATCGCGCCGATGAGCACCTTGTAGCGGTCGGGCTGGGGTATGGTCGCGGGGTCGAGTTCCATGGGGAACACTGTAGTGGCGCGACTCACTCAGTCGCGCGGAGTCTGTCCCGGATCACCCAGGGCACCATGGCCAGAGCACACCCGGCGGTGCCCAACGCCGCCAGCAGCGGGACGCGCCAGGGCCACGGGCCCAGGAAATCGACCGCCGTGGTCTGCGAGGTGGTGCCCTTGCCGACGTAGGCGTAGTTCCAGCCCGTGGCGATGTTGAGCAGGAACATCGCAGTGATGAACGCTGCACCGATCGCCACCGACCGCCCGCAATCGTGCCACGAGGGTTGAAACCCGCGCACGGCGATGTCGTAGATCGCCGAGCCCACGATGACGCCGTGGGAGATGAAGAAGAACCAGAAGATCACCGTCGCCGGTCCCTCGGTCAGCACCGGTGTGACGAACCCCTGACTCGAAAGGGCCAGCCCCCAGAAGTACAGCAGCACGCGCAGCAACCGCCTCGGGAAAAGCAGCGCCAGCGGCCCGATGAATCCCGCGATATCGCAGACGTGCAGCGGCAGGCTTCTCGACCAGATGAAGTTCGCGGGCAGCAACCAGTAGATCTGATGCGCAACGACCACCGCGAGACCGGTCCACCCGAGGAACAAGGAGATCGGACGTTCGCGCCCGCGCGCGGCGAGCCGGCGGCCGATGATGCACAGCACCGTGGTGATGAGGATGAAACACACGACGACGACCGCGTGCGTGGTCGAGAAGGGTCGGAAGCTGTCGAGTGAGCCGGGAGTCACGCGAGCATTGTGCCAAGTCCGCAACGAGCCCAAGGCGCGAACGGCGGGCCGGCTCAGGGTGTTCGTTCGTGCCTGAGCTGCCCGCAGGCGGCGGCGATGTCCCGGCCGCGGCTGGCGCGGATGTGGGCCGAGACGCGGGCCTCGCGGAGGATCTCCTGGAACCGCCGGACATCCTCGGTCCGCGGGCGGTTGAAGGGCATCCCCTTCACCTCGTTGTAGCGGATGATGTTGACGTTCGCTCGCAGGCGCTTGGCGAGTTTGGCGAGCATCTCGGCGTGCTCGGGGTGATCGTTGACACCGCCCAGCAGCGTGTACTCCAGGGTGATCTCGCGACCGGTCTTCTGGAACCACTTGTCGCAGGCGGCGAGCAGGGCATCGATCGTGGTGTACTCGGCCCAGGGGATCAGCCCACGGCGGATCTCATCGGTGGGCGCGTGCAGCGACAGGGCCAGGGTCACGGGCAGGTCGAGTTCGGCCGCGAGCCGCTCGATCGCCTTGGGAAGCCCGACGGTGCTGATCGTGATCTTGCGGGCGCTGATCCCAAGCCCCCACGGGGCCGCCATCGTGCGGATCGCTCTCGTCACGCTCGTGAAGTTGGAGAGCGGCTCGCCCATCCCCATGAACACGACGTTGGTGATGCGTTCGATCCCCGGCAGCCTGCAGAGCCGCCAGACCTGCTCGACGATGCGCCCAGCCGAAAGGTTGCCGTCGAGCCCGCCGATGCCCGATGCGCAGAACCTGCAGCCGACCGGGCAGCCCACCTGCGACGAGATGCAGGCGGTCTTGCGGCTGAAATCGCCCCGACCGCCATCGGTGCGCTCCAGATCCTCATCGTAGTCGGCCGGGATCATCACGCACTCGGTCTCGAAGGCGCCCCGCGGCTCGCGGGCCTCCGCGAGCGGGAGCGAAAGCAAAGCCCCCGTCGTCTCAGGCGGCGCGGGATCGGGCTTCGGGGGCGAGTCGTCCGGTGTCGCGTACTCGGTCCAGCCGATGAGCAGCTTTTGCGTCCCGTCGCTCGCCTGCTGGTGCTTCACGACATCTCCCGAGAGGAAGGTCATGTCGCGTGCCAGCGCCTCGCGCTCGGCCGGGCGCAGATTGGTCATGCGGGCCGGCTCGTGAACGCCCTTCTTGTAGACCCACTCGAGGATCTGCTGCGAGCGAAAGGCGGGCCAGCCCCGCGCGGGGTCGGCGCACCATTCCCTGAGGCTCTCGGGGGTGTGGTCAAAGATATGGGACGCGGGGTGGCGCATCGTGGGGGAGAAGCCTATGGCGGTTCCCGTCGCCCGGCGCGATCGCCCGGGGCAACCGGAGGATTTTCCTTCCAGACCGGACCTTTCATGCCGCGGTCCGAGAGCGTGAAGTCTCGCCGGAGACAATATTCGCGGCGGGTTTCGTTGCACGCGGGCGGCTTCGGGGGCACAATTGGGGAACCCAGGAGGGCGAAGGCCTCGCCAACCCGCATGTCCGGATCCGCTCACCAGCACGTGACGCAGTTGCTCGGCGCGATCAGCGATGGGGATTCGCGCGCCGCCTCCGACCTTCTCCCCCTGATCTACGACGAGCTGCGCAAGCTGGCCCAGTCGTACATGAACAAGGAAGCGCCGGGCCGCACACTTCAACCCACGGCCCTGGTACACGAGGCGTACATGCGGCTGGTTGGACAGGACGACATCCGCTGGAACAGCCGCGGGCACTTCTTCGGCGCCGCGGCCCAGGCGATGCGGCGGATCCTCATCGATCAGGCCCGGTCGCGCGGAAGGGTGAAGCGCGGCGGAGGAGCCGTCCGCGTCGAGCTCGATGACCACATCGCGTCCGATGACCCGCC
>JBIPMO010000268.1:0-4394 GCA_044369085.1 Phycisphaerales bacterium | reverse complement strand
GCTCGCATCGTCGCGGGGGTCGTAGTCTGCTCGGAGGGAGATCATGGTGAACTCGACGCGGCCGGAGAGGTGGTTGTGCGGCGGGGGCGCATCGATCTGGAGGTAGAGGTGCCGCCCGCGGCCGAGGACGACCCAGGAGTGGAGCCGGGCCTTGACGGTGACCTGGGTTGCGGCGGCGGGGGTGGCGGTGCGCGAGCACGCGCCGGCGGCCAGGCAGGAGGACAGGCAGATGAGGGCGAGCATCGTTCGAATCGTGTGATGCGGCATGGCGGGGGTCACGGTAACAGCGGGGCGGTGGGCCTTGGCTGCGGCGTGGTGCCTGGTGGGTAAAACGTTTGACTCGGGCTGATTCTTCGTGCATCATCCCCGCGGCCAATCGTGGGAGACATCGATGAACAGCCCATTAATTGCTCTGGTTGCCCAGGCGTCGGATGCGCCCGTGATGAAGGTCGACACGGGCGATACCGCCTGGATGCTCGTCAGCACCGCTCTGGTGCTGCTGATGACGATCCCGGGGCTTGCGCTGTTTTACGGCGGGCTGGTGCGGTCGAAGAACATTTTGAGCGTGCTGATGCACTCGCTCTTTTGCGCGGCGATGGTGAGCATCGCGTGGGTGGTGGTGGGGTACTCGATCGCGTTCGGGCCGACGCAGGGCGGGTGGTGCGGCGGGCTTTCGCTGTGGGGTCTGGAGGGGGTGCTGGGGACGAACTCGGGTCTGGCGCCGACGATCCCGCACATCCTGTTCGTGGCGTATCAGATGACGTTTGCGATCATCACGCCGGCGCTGATCTCGGGGGCGTTCGCCGAGCGGATGCGGTTCCCGGGGTTCGTGCTGTTCATGGTGCTGTGGTCGCTTCTGATTTATGCGCCGCTGGCGCACTGGGTGTGGGGTGGCGGTTGGATCGGGACGCGGGTTGGCGCGCTGGACTTTGCGGGGGGGACGGTGGTTCATGTGGCGAGCGGGATCTCGGCGCTGGTGACGGCGATCTTTCTGGGCAAGCGGCTGGGGCACGGGCATGACCCGATGCCGCCGCACAATCTGACGTTGACGGTGATCGGGGCATCGCTGCTGTGGGTGGGGTGGTTCGGGTTCAACGCGGGGAGCGCGCTGGGATCGGGGGAGCTGGCATCGGTGGCGCTCTTGAACACGAACACGGCGGCGGCGGCGGCGGCGTTGGCTTGGATGGCGGTCGAGGCGCTGCGCGGTCACCGGCCGACGATTCTTGGTTGCGTGTCGGGGGCGGTGGCGGGGCTGGTGGCGATCACGCCCGGGGCGGGGTTCGTGAGCCCGATGTCATCGATCGCGATCGGCGTGGTGGGGGGCGCGGTGTGCTACTGCTTTGTGACGCTGAAGCCCAAGTTCGGGTACGACGATGCGCTGGATGTGGTGGGTGTTCACTTTGTGGGGGGGACGCTGGGCGCGCTGCTGACGGGGGTGTTCGCGACCAAGGCGATCAACCCGGCGGTCGAGGCGCTGACTCTGGGGCTGCCCGGCGGGCTGGTGGAGGGGCACCCTGAGCTGATCTTCAAGCAGTTGCTGGCGGTGGCGGCGACGATCGCGTACTGCGGGATCGGGACGCTGGTCATTTTGTTCCTCGTGAATCGCATCACGCCGCTGCGTGCCTCGCGCGAGGAGGAGATCCTGGGGATGGACCTGTCGCAGCACCGCGAGCGGGCGTACAACCTGGGCGGTGGCGAGACGTTCGCGGCGATGCGCGATGCCGAGCCCAAGGCGGCCGATGCGCCGCCGAACGTGTCACGCTTCAGCGTGATCGTGGATGGGGCGGACGCGGCGGTGCTGATGGAGCGGTGGCGCTACCTGTGCATGGACCACGGGAGCAGGCCATCGGCCGACCTGGTGACGGTGTACGGGCTGGTGAGCACGGTGCGTGGGAACCGCTTCCAGTTCCGCAACGCTTCGCCCGAGCAGCAAGAAGAGGTTCGCAAGGCGCTGGAGTCCATCTTCCGCGACGCCGGGGCGGGCGTGACGGCGCGGATCGATATCGTGCGACGCTGAACCACTGGGAGCGGCACCATGAAACTGATCACGGCGATCATCAGGCCCGAGAAGCTCGAAGATGTGCGCGCAGCGCTGGCGGCGAACGATGTGTACCTGATGACCGTCTCGGACGTTCAGGGGTGCGGTCGGCAGCGCGGTCTTGTGGAGGTGTACCGCGGGCAGGAGCTGGAGGAGCGGCTGCTGCCGCGGCTGCGGATCGAGATCGCGGTGAACGATCCGTTCGTCGATGCGACGGTGGAGGCGATCGTGCGCGGGGCGAGGACGGGGCAGACGGGGAACGTGGGGGATGGCAAGATCTTCGTGATGCCGCTGGATGACTGCATCCGGATCCGTACGGGCGAGACGGGGCCGAACGCGATCGGGCCGTGAGCGCGCAGGCGAAAAAGCACGGCGGAGGCTACGAGCGCTCCGCCGTGCTTGCGGGAGACAATGAGCTTGTTGCGGGCCCGCGGGGTGTTTCCAGCCGGTTGGGTGCGGGCCCGCTCTTGGATTTTGAGCTGGACTTTCGGACCGGACCTTGAATGCCCGCGCCGGCGAAGGGGGGCCGGCGTGGGCCCATCTGAAACAGAGGAGGGGCGGATCAGGCGATCTTCACATCGATCTTGCGGCGCCGCGCCGTTTCGGTCTTGGGCAGCCGGATCGTGAGAACGCCTTCGGTGTACTCGGCGACGACCCTTTCAGGGTCGATGGTCTCGCTGAGCTTGAAGACGCGGCGGAAGTCGCCGACTCCGTACTCCTCGACGATGGGGGCCGGCTTGCTCGCGGTGCGCGGGAGGATCCGCGCTGTGAGGACGAGGGCCCCTCGTTCGAACTCGATCTCGATGTTCTCGGCGGCCACGCCCGGGACATCGGCGATGATCCTGAACTCTGCGGGATCTTCGATGACATCGACGGTCGGGCGGAAGTATGAGACGCGCTTGACGCCCAGATCTTCGCGCTTGTTGGCGGGGCGGCAGGCGACTGAGGTGCAGGCTGTCATGGGATCAACTCCTCTGGGTGCGAGATTGGACCGGTTGAGGTGCCGCGCGTGGGGGAGGTGGTGCGATCACGCGGGCTTGACGACGATCTTTCTGGGCTGGGCGGCGGCCTGCTTGGGGAGCATGATCGTGAGGATGCCGTTGATGAGGGTGGCCTTGACCTGCTCGGGATCGACGGGGAGGGAGAAGCGGACGGTGCGCTCGAACTCTCCGGTCCAGCGCTCCCTGCGGAGGATGGCGGCGGGCTCGGGGATGGGGAGTGGCTCGCGCTTGCCCTTGATGATGAGGGTCTCGTGCTCGAAGGCGATCTCGACCTCATCGGGCTTGAAGCCCGGGAGTTCGGCCTCGACGTAGAGGGCCTTCTCATCCTGCCAGGCGTTGATGGGAGGGAACACGGCGGGCGCGGGGCCGGTGGAGACGCCGAAGGGACGTGCGGTCTCCAATGCCTCATCCATGAGCCTTTCCATCTCGGTGCGGAAGGCATCGAACGGTGGGAGCGGGATGGTGCGTGCGACGAGCATGGGTGTTCTCCTTCAGGATGCTTTTCAGTTGATGCCGCTGTCGGCATGAGGACTGATGCAAGGTGCGTGCCACGTGGGCGATGCGGGTACGGGCCCGGCGATGCGGCACCGGTGCGGAGATAACCGTGATTTGACTGCCAAAGTGGCAAGGGTGGTGGCAGTCGGTGCCGGTTCGTGTGCGTGCGGGCGGCGGCGGGGCGGTTGGATCGGGCACACCGGTTGCATCAGGAGTGTGAGAATGCACCTTGGGCGCGGCGGCTCGGTACGAACGCGCTGCGAACAACACGGCTGAGAACAGCGCAAAGGATGAGTTGCTCATGGACTTCAATCGCTTCACGCAGAAGAGTCAGGAAGCCTTCCGGGCAGCGCAGAGCCGAGCGGTGCGGCACGGGCACCGTGAGGTGGATGTGGAGCATCTGCTCGTGGGGATGCTGGAGCAGCCGGAGGGGCTGTTGCCGCGGATCCTGACCAAGATGAGCGTGGATCCGGTGGTGTTTCTGAAGGAGACGGTGGGGGTGGTGGAGCGGCGTCCGAGCGTTTCGGGCCCGGGGGCCGAGCCGGGCAAGGTGTACGTGACGCAGCGTCTGAACGAGGCGATGGTGCGGGCCGAGGAGGAGGCCAAGCGGCTGAAGGATGAGTATGTGAGTGTTGAGCACCTGGCTCTGGCGATGATCGCGGAGGGGGCGCGCGGCGATGCCGGGCGACTTTTCAAGAAGATGGGGGTGACTCGGGATGCGTTCCTCGCGGCTCTGACGAGCGTGCGGGGGAATCAGCGGGTGACGAGCGCGAACCCCGAGGCGACGTACGAGGCGCTGACGCGGTACGGGCGCGACCTGGTGAAGGAGGCGCACGCGGGCAAGCTTGACCCTGTGATCG
>JBIPMO010000267.1:0-4395 GCA_044369085.1 Phycisphaerales bacterium | reverse complement strand
CTCCGCCGAGTTCGTCGGTGCCGATGTGAACGTCGTCGCCGTCCGCCCCGTGCTGATCACCCCAAGGCACACCTGCCGCGGGTTACCCCCACCGGGCGGGAACGAGGCCCACATGTGCGACAGGTCAATCCCGTGCGATTCGGCCGCTTCCAGCATCCGCTTCGCCGCCGAGTTGTCCGCCCCCGCCGCCGAGGCCAGCCGCCTCGCCGCCGCCAGCCGCTGGCGCAGCGTCACCCGACCCACGGTGAACCCGGGTTGGATCGGCCTCAGACCTGGAACCGGAGCCACGCTCATCTCGGACCTCTATCGACGGGCCGCAACCTGCGTTCGGCCCGAACTTCGACCATCATCGCTACACTATCGCCCCGATCACATCCGGTTGCCGACGGATTCCCGACCACACCGAGGACTTTGCCCGTGATCCCACGGATTTCCGCCAGCCTGAGCCCCATCGCCCGCCTTCCACGCCGAGCGGTCCTGGCCTTCCTGGCCCTCGCCGTCGCGTTCGCGATCGTCGCCCAGCCCACGGTCATGGCCGCCCCCGAGCCCGAGCCCATCCCCCGCCGCTGGCAGCTCAGAGTCGAACCGGGCGACCTCCGGATCGCCACCGTCGAGACCGCCAGCGGGCCCCGCGCCTACCTCTACATGACCTTCAAGGTCATCAACGCCAGCGGCGAAGACCGCGATTTCGCCCCATCCTTCGAGCTCGCCACCGATACGGGCACCATCCGCCGATCCGGCCGCGATGTCCCCCGCGAAGTCACCGAAACCCTGCTTTCAAAGATCGGCAGCCCCCTCGTCACCGACGAAACCGGTGTCCAGGGCCGACTCCTGCAGGGACCCGAAAACGCACGCGAAGCCCTCGTCATCTGGCCCGCCGATGACCTCCAGGCCTCCGAGTACAACGTCTACCTCATCGGCTTCAGCGGCGAGACCAAGGCCATCAGCCGGCCCGACACCGGCCAGTCCGTCATCCTCCGCAAGACCCTGATGCTCCGCCACGAGGGCACCGGCCGCCTCGACCCCACCAGCGGTCGCCCCCTCCCCCGTGTGCAGGAGCGGTGGATCCTCCGCTGACTTCCGGCTCGCGCGGCACGCCTTTCTCTCTCCGCCGACGAACCGAGCGAGCATCGGCCCCGAGCGCCCATGGTTTCCCGTGTAACAATCCACGTCCGGCGATAAGGAAATTCCGGACCAGCCCGCGGGCCTTTCCGTTGCGGCCCCTTCAGCACTTCGCTTTCGCTCCCCCCGGGCCCGATTCCCGAAGCCCGATTTCCACCTCCCCGGTCGCCAACTCCCCGTTGGACGCCGTCGCTCAGCCCGGCTACTATCTCCACCCCGGTCGATGTTCCGTCCAACGGGCTTGCCGGCCATCCCAGTTTCACCTTCCGACTCTCCTTTCAGAGGCATTCGTCATGGCACACAAAAAGGGCCAAGGCTCTACCAAGAACGGCCGCGATTCCAACCCCCAGTACCTCGGGGTCAAGCTCTACGCCGGAGAGGTCGCCAACACCGGTTCCATCATCTGCCGCCAGCGCGGCACCTACTGGAAGCCCGGCTTCATGGTCGGTCGCGGCAAGGATGACACCCTGTTCGCTCTCTGCCCCGGCAAGGTCGAGTGGCGCGGCGAGAAGGTCCACATCCTCCCCAGCGACCCGACGACCCCCAAGCCCTTCTACCTGTAACTCAAGCTCGGCTGACCACTCAGTATCTCACCCAGCGCCCGGCCCCGCCGGGCGTTGTTCGTTTTCATTCTCCATGCCTGATTCCGAGTCACCCCTCTATCCTGACACTCCCCTTGCGTCTGCTCTCCCTGTCGCATGCACCAACCCTTGCCCCGCATTGCATCCCTCATCACGATTCTCGCCGTGATCTCACTCGGCGCATGCACTGGCCACGACGCGGGCAACTCGTCGTTCGTCGAACCCGCCAAGTGGCCAGAACCCGCTGCCGAACTCGCAATGGATCAGTTCCTCGCCAGGGACCCGACCCTCAAGCGGTTGATCACCTCCGCCTACGGCCACGCAGTCTTTCCAAGAGTCACCGTGGGTCCCTTCGGGCTCGGCACCGCCCAGGGAAAGGACGCTCGGGTCTGGCAGAAGGGGCGCATCGTCGGCACCGCAGAACTCAATCAGGTCTCCCTGCTCACCCGACTCGGCGACGAGGACTTCGCCCAGCTCATGGTCTTTAGGGACAAAGCCGCCCTCGACCGCTTCAAGGCCGGCCGCACCAAGCTCGACAAAGACGCAACCGCAGTCGTCGCCACCAGCGGCGCAGCCGCGGCATCAACCTTCTTCTAGGGCATCGCCGTCTTCACCATGCCGCTCAACGACCCCATGTTCGAGCCGGTCATTGTCGGCCAGGAGTTCCGCTTCTATCCACGCTAACGACCCCGAGGAGCAAAGCCTCGGGTCGCCCGACCGGTCGCGCACCCATCAACCAACCCGCCTCACACCCGCCCGGCATACTCCCGCATCGTCGAGAGAAACGCCCGGGGCCTGAACCCCAGCTGCGCCCGCGCCTTGTCCGTCGAGCAGGTGTTGTCCTCGATCGCCATCATCGGTTCGGACGGGCCAAACGGGAGCGCCGCCCCCATCCCGATCAGCTCCGCCGCCTTCGCCATCGCAAAGCCCACAACACCGGGCAGCGGCGCAGGCTTCTTGCCCTTCTCGGTCATGGGCAGCGCATCGCGCACGCTCGTCAGGAACGTCGGCCAGTCCAGCGTCTCGGGCCCGCCCAGCGGGTACACCTCGCCCACCGTCTCCTCGTTGTGAAGGCTCGCGACCACCGCCCCGGCCACATCATCGATGTGTACGGGCTGGATCTTCGCCGACTCGATCTTCGGCTTGGGCGGGAACACCCCAGCCGCGGGCGGCTCGATGCGCACGAAGTACGGCAGCACGAGCCACGGCGCCGCCCGCCCCAGCACCCAGTCCTTGGTCAGCTTCATGATCTCGCTGTCGTGACCGTGGATCAGCGAGGGCCGCAGGATCGTCCACCGGAGCCCGCTCTTGCGCACGATCGTCTCGGACTCGAACTTCGACCGGTGGTACGCCGTCACCGCATCCGGGCGCGTCCCCAGCGCCGAGATGTGCACCATCCGCGGCACCCCCGCCGCCTGCGCCGCCTCGACGATCGTCCGCGTCGCCCGAACATGCACGCGATCAAACGTCACCTCGGGGGGATACTCACGACGGATCCCGATGCAGTGCGCCACCGCCCGCGCCCCCGCCACCAGTTCCGCCGCCACCCGCCCGTCGTTCACATCGCCCTGAACCCACGTCACCCCCTCGCGGGGCAGCGTCGTGCGAGCCTTCGCCGCATCGCGGACCAGCGCGCGGACATGGTGCCCGGCATCGATCAGGGCCTGGGTCACATGCCTGCCGACGAAGCCGGTCGCGCCGGTCACCGCCACGGTCGTTTGGGTGCTCATGCAGCGCTAGTGTAACGGAGCCGCTCGGCCGGGCACTCAGGCCGCGCACACCACCGGGCCACGCCCTGCGAAGATGCTGCAATGACCGAAGCCGACGACGTCAAGGCGGGACTGTGGCGACTGGGGCTCCTGCTCTCGGGCAGCGAGGCCGGTGCCGACCGCGCCCTCCGCCGTGTCCTGGCCACCAGCGAGAGCATCCTCAAGCTCGGAGCCGAACGACGACTCCGCCTCGCCATCGCCGGATCCCGCGAGGCCGGCCCGCAGGAGCCCTCCGCCCGCGACAACCCAGCCGCCTCCAAGCTCCGCAACGTCCTGGCGAGCATGGAACTGCTCCCGCGCGTCTGCTGGATCCTCCGCGATGTGCAGGGGATGGATGAGGTCGCCACCGCCCGCGCTGTCGGGGTCACCAAGTCCGCCGCGGAGAACTACGCCCAGCGCGGCCGCGACGCCGTCCACGCCGCTCTGGGCGAGGGCTTCATCGCGGGCGTCGAGGCCCTCCGCCGCGCCGGAGTCGAAGCCCAAGCCGAGGCCGGAGTCCGCCGCGTCGAGGAGTCGCTCCGCGCTGTCCGCTCGCGGCGCCGTCTGGTCCGCGCCGCCTCGCTCGTGCTCTTCTTTGGTGTCCTTGCACTCCTGGCGTGGATCGGCACCGACCTCATGCGCACCCACGACCGAGAGGTCAGCCAACTCAAAGTCGTTGAGGACTTGTCAGCCCCGATGTCCCCGGACGATGCCCAAAGGCGCCAGGAGCTGCAGCGCCAGCGCGAAGGCAAGCCCGCCGGCAGCGAACTCCCCAGGAGAAACGGGCCGTGATCCACCGCGATCCGCCCCCCACCCCGGCCACCGAGCGAACGCCCCGCGAAGCGCCGCCCAGGCGCCGCTGGCTCCCGACACGCATCAGAACCAAGCTCATCTTCCTGCACACCATGTTCTCTCTGGTGCTCGCCATCGCCCTGCTCATCGCG
>JBIPMO010000054.1:0-13837 GCA_044369085.1 Phycisphaerales bacterium | reverse complement strand
TGCGTTACACCGGTCGGCTGACGATCAACATGCTGCAGCCCGAGAACAAGGCCGATGATGTGCCGACGGTGGCGTTGAAGCCCGAGAGCAGCGCGGCGGTCGAGTCGTTCTATGACCGGCAGAAGGGTCTGCTGCGTCGCCGCAAGAGCAGCAGCGCGTTGTTCACGACGTGGACTCTGGGGGCGACCTACATCGAGCAGAGCCAGTCCGCGAGCGTGACGGTGGTTCTGCTGGATGAGAACGTCAACATGAAGCTGGACCCCAACCGCAAGTTCTGAGGTTCGGGCCGGTCTCTGGGCGAAGTTCGTCGTGGCTGACCCGTTCGCGGGTCAGCTTTGTTTTTGGGCGGCATCGTGCGACAGGAGCAGGCGATCTGGCCTGATCCAGAAGAACGCGATGCCCGCGAGCACGCCCGAGGCGATGACCTCGGCCCCGGTGACGACGAGGGCGACGAGTGCGACCTGGTCTCCCTTGAGGCCCTGGGTCATGCCGAGGGCGGCGGTGCCCGCCTCGCGGAAGCCGAGGGTTCCGGCGGGGGTGATGACGCTGAGCAGGAAGTAGGTGGTGGCCAGGAGGACGGCCTGTTCGACGGGCATGATCTGGTTGGCGATGGCGGCGGCGGTGAGGAATCGTGCGGCGAGGATGGCGGTGTCGGCGAGGCGGAGGGCGCCGTGGCCCGCGACAGCGCTCGGATGGCGCACGATCAGGTCGGAGCCGAGGCCGAGGCGCTTCAGGATGACCCAGCGGTCGGCCATTCTCCCGCACCACACGGCCGCGGCGTTGCATGCAAGGGCCCCGCCCAGGGCGATGGTCCACCATGTGATGTCCATCTGCTTGACGAGGAGCGTTGCGGCGACGAAGGGGAGGAGGACGGCGAGGCCGAGGGCGCCCATGGCCAGCACCCACGGGATGAGGATCTTGAATCGCACCCCATCGCGGCGGTGGTGGATGAGCACGCGGGCGACCAGGCTGAGCTTGAATGGCAGGATCGCGAGGAAGGTGCTGATGCAGCTGACCATGACGACATCGACGGGTCGCAGCTTGTGGACGGGCCTGAGGGTGACCCAGAACATCAGCCCGTTGAGCACGAGGCTGGCGGCGGAGAGTGCGAAGAGGAGGGCGACCTCCCACGCCGGGGCGCTGCGCATGGCGTGGATGCTCTGCTGGTTTCTCTCGCTCATGGAGAGTGAAACGGCCCAGGCGAGGAGCGCCAGGCCGATGATGAGGCCGATGGATTGGAGCGCGATGCGGCGCTTTGACCATCGGCGCGGAGAACCGAACGCCTCTACGCCCGGCGCATCGGCCCCGCGCAGTCCCTGGTGCTGGTGCGTGTCGGTCATCGGGGCTGATGCTAGCGGATCATCGGGCGAGGCTGGTTCACGGCTCGAGTTCGATCAGCACGCTTCCTCCGCCGGGGCCGGGCCACGCTCGGATGACGCGGCCGTGCTCGCCCACGATGCGAGCGGCGATCTCTGGCGTCACATCCGGGTCGTACCAGCCGTCATTGCGCAAGCGCGCTAGTTCGTCGAAGTTGATGAGGATGTGGGTGATGCTTTGGCCGCCGGCGGCGATGGGTGCCCGCAGGTTTGCGACGATGCGGTCGAGCGATTCACCAGCGCGCAGCTGCTTGCCGATGGGCGAGATCGACCAGGTGGTGTGCCACAGCAGGTCCATCTGGAAGTAGAAGGGCGTCGAGTCGCCGAGCAGGAACACGCGCATGGGCGCAACGCTCGTGGCGGCGAACGGGGATCGCGGGCCGAGGATCGTGTTCACGAATGATGCGGGCGGAAGGTCGGCCACGATGCGCTCGCGGTCATCAGTTGAGAGGTCGGGCCAGGCTCGGCGGAGCAGGTCTCCCGAGATTGCATCGACTCCGCCGACGAGGGCGGCCGCGGGACTGCCGCTGTTCTCGGCCATCCAGATGCGGATGCAGCCGATGGCGAGCGTGGCCTGGAGAAGGATCGCAACGACCGTGCGGAGCCGGCCCGGTCGCGCCGCTCCGATGGCGGCCGCGGCGATCAGGGCTCCGGTGATGATTGCGGGTATGAGGAAGCGGGACTGCTGATGGCCGATGGTGGCCCACAGTGCGATCTGCAGTGCGAGCCCGGTGATGAGCGGCCAGGCCGCTCGGCGTGTCGGTCGTCGGAGCATGGCGATGACGACGGAGATGCCCAGGAGGGCGGGGACGATCGACCACTGTGGGTGCCCGAAGCCGCGGTCGGTGGTGAGCAGCGCGATGCGCTGGGCGATTGGTGCACCGGAGTGGTGCCCGGCGGCCCAGCGCGCGAGTTCGAGGGTGGTCCACGGGCCCTGGCCCAGCAGACCGGTGGCGTAGGGAAAGACGGGGTTGCCGCAGGCGATCGCGTTGCGCACGAGCCAGGGGGCGAGCATGATTAGGCCCGCGACTGCGCCCGACGCGAGCATGCCCGGCCACTTCCGGGGCGGGGTGGATGCGAGCATGAGCACGGCAACGGGTGCGCCGGCCATGAAGAACGCCGTCGGCTTGGCTCCGCAGGCAGCGCCGATCATGAGGCCCGCGAGGATGCCGCGCTTCCAGGTGTGTTCATCGTTGCATCGCACGGCGAGCAGGGCGCCGGCGAGCAGCAGGCACACGGCCATCTCGTTGTAGGCGCACGAGGCGACCACGATGACCCAGGGTGTGAGGAGCAGGAACGAGGAAGCGAACAAGGCGGGGATGGCAGCGGGCGTGGTGTGGTTTGTGAGGGTTGGTTGCCCGCTCCCTGTCGGTCGGGGCTCGTTGAAGGCATGAGCGGCCCGCGCGATGATCCAGGCGCATGCGCAGGTGAGGAGGACGTGGAGGAGCTGCGCTGCGTGGATCGCCGCTGGGGGCAGACCGCTTGAGATCAGGCTGCGCCCGGGCCTCGTGGTCATGGCGGCGAGGTGCAGGTAAGCGGCCTCCATGAAGGAAGGGAGCCAGGAATAGGCGTTGTGCTCCATCGGCGCGAGGCGACCGGCATCGAGCCATTCGCGCGGGAGCTGCAGGTGGTAGGAGAGGGTGTCGAACTGGCCCGCTTCGCTCCGCCACAGCGTGCCCGGCGGGACACATGCCGCCACGAGCATGAGCGCCGCGCCCAGCGCGGGGAGCAGGAGCAGCGCGACCGTGCTTCGGTTCATCGCGGGCATGACGGGGGGGCGGCGATTGAGGTCGAGTGCGAAGAGGGCCGTTCCCAGAGCGATCGGGAGCCAGGCGATGATGAGCCCGAGCGTGGTCGCGCTGAACGCGCCGAGGGTGCCGAGCGCGTGCGAGGTCCAGAGCATGAGCGCAACACCCAGCGCGAGGCCGATTGCGCGATCGTGGCCGGCTCGCAGAAGGCGAAGTGCTGCCAGGCCGCTCCCCCAAGCTCCGAGCATCCAGGCGATGGCGGCGGGGGCGGCTTCGATGAGTGTGAGCAGGGTGGCGGCGACTGTGGCCGCGGGCTGATCGGCCGCGGTCGCGGCGATGGCGATGATGAGCATGAGCAGGCCCGGCCCGCACCAGATGAGGCGGCGCACGGCGGCCCGCGGTGTTGGCTGCGCCGGCCGGGTTTGGTCGCCCGTGTTCATGCGGATGGATCTTTTACAGGGAAAGCGTCGCCTTCACCGGATGAGGCGGTATCTTGCTTGAGTCCCTCTGGAGGCTGCCCATGCTGCTTCGCTTCTCCCGCGTCGGTCGCCGTGGCTTTACGCTTGTGGAGCTGATGGTGGTCATCGCGGTCATCGGCGTGCTGATCGCGATCCTGCTGCCGGCGCTTTCGAGCGCGACGAAGTCGGCTCGGCAGGTGAAGGCGCTGTCGAACATGCGGCAGCTCGCGGCGGGGTGGCACCTGTACTCGGCGGAGAACCAGGAGATCATCCTGCCCGGGCGGTTCCCGGCACTGGCGGGCGGGATGGCCAACCCCGCGAACTTCTACGACGTGGGGAACGGGAAGAAGTTTCGCGCGCGGTACCTGCCGGTGCTCGGCAAGTACGTCGGGCTGTTCGCGTTCAACACTCCGAACCCCGCCGATGATCGCCAGGACCTGGATGGGGATGTGTTCCGTTGCCCGGCGGTTGCCGATCGGACCGATGAAGGCAACTGCGCCTTTGGCTACAACCATCAGTTTCTCGGCAACGCTCGGCTGAGGTCGGGTGTGTACCGCAACTTCCCGCTGCGTCAGTCGCGGCTGCAGACCACAGCGCGGACGGTGATGTTCGGGGATTCGATGGGGACGGCGGCCGGGTTTTCCGAGCGCGAGCGGCTTGGCTACAGCAACAACGGGACGGGGAGCACGGAGATCGGCAACCACGCGTGGAGCCTGGATCCGCCGCGGCTGCTGCCGGGGTCGGATCGTGGGACGGGGAACGCGGGCAGCCCGCGTACGGCGGTGGACCCGCGGCACGCGGGGCGTGCGAACGTCGTTTTCTGCGACGGGCACGGCGGGGCGTTCAAGCCCGAGGAGCTCGGTTACCGCCGGGACCAGCAGGGCAAGTTCATCGATGCATCGCCCGACAACGGCCCGACGAACGAGCTGTTCAGCGGGAGCGGCGCGGACAAAGATCCGGTGTGAGGTCGGGCTTGGTCAGCGGGCTTGGGTCAGAAGGCCCAGGCGAGCATCAGGAAGTACTCGATGTCGTTCTTTTTCTTGTCAGCGCCGGGCTCGCTGTTGTAGCGGTGCTCGATGCCCGCCTTGAGGCTCATCTTGGTGTCGGGGTCGATGATGATCTCGTATCCGGCCTTGGTGTTGGTGCGGTACTCGCTGAAGTTCTTGAGGCTGGGCAGGTACTCGAAGTTGGTGAAGACGCTCTGGCGCTCGGTGAGTTTGTGGCGGAAGTCCGCGCCGAAGAGGGCTTCGGGGATGATGTCGTTGCGTTCGCCGCCGAACTCGCGGGTGATACCGGCACCGGCCAGGAGGCGGAGCAGGGTGCGGTCGTTCTTGATGACGGTGTACGAAGGACCGGCGAAGGCCGAGAAGCGCCAGTCCCAGTCTTGGAACTCGTCGTACTCGGCCTTGGCCTGGGCGAACAGGCCCCAGGGGGAGTCCTTGAACATCCAATCGTTGCGGAAGGCGATCTCGCCGCGGCTCTTGGTCTTGTCGCCATCGCTGGTGACGTAGATGTAGGACGAGTACAGCGTGCTCTCCATCTCATCGGTGATGCGTTTGAGGCCCAGCCCGGCGCGGATGGAGAAGTTCTCGCTGTTGCCATCCGAGCCGTTGAGTCCGACCTCGGCGATGGCTTTCCACCCCTGCCAGAAGGAGATTCTGGCCTCTTCAGGGACTTTGTTCTTCTCGGCCTCCTCGGCCTTCTTGCGGAGTTCCTCCCGGGCGGCGGCGATATCGGCGGCTTCCTTGGCGGCGGCTTCCGGGGCCGGGGCGACGGTGGCGGTGGTCACGCGGGCGAGGGGGATGCTGACCTGGCCGAGGATGTCGTTCTGAAGCACGACGGAGGCATCCGAGACGGAAAGGACGCGGCCGCGCACGGTGTCGAAGTTGTCGAGGGTGAGCACCGTGTCGGAGCCGACGGGGATCGCGGCGGGATCGACCGGGCGGGCGGCGGCGTGGCCCGCGATGAGGGCGAGCAGGAGTGCGCACGCGGCGCGGCGGCATCGTGGTGGGCTTGCGGCATGTGGCATCGGTTGCATCCTCTCTGTTTGGGCGCGGGGCGGACCCCCTTGGGGGGCGGGATTTGTAATCACGCCCGCGCGGGGGTGCAATGAGGATGTGATGTGGAAAAGCGAGCGCTTGGAGGGACGGCGGCTTATGCGCCCGATCGGCTCGCCGCGCGCACGCGCCGCGCCACCCACGCGGCCGCGATGATGCCCAGGGGAGCGGCGAGCAGGACCTCGATGGTTCGATTCGTGAGGTCGGCCGTCAGCCCGGTGTGCATGTCGAGGCTGGTCTGAAGGGTGAGGCCGATGGGGAGCATTGGGGCGGCGATGCCGACGATCCACTCTCGCACTCCCAGGGCGTTGCCCGTGAGCGGGATGAGCGTTCCCAGGCCGGTGATGGCGGCGAATGCGAGGGCCGCTCCGAAGCCGATAGGGGAACCGATGAGCGCGAAGCACACGCTGTAGCGTGCTGCCCAGACCAGGAGCTCGATCCAGCGCACGGCGAGGGTCGTGGGGATTCGCCAGAACTGCGGGTCGGGCCTTGGCGGGCTGCGGTAGGCCCACAGGCCCAACAGGCCGAGCAGCAGCGGGGGCGTGGCGACGATGGCGGCGAAGCGCCAGTCATCCCCCTTGAACATCAGCGATCCGATCAGCATGACGATCATGAGCCCGGCCGCTGCGATGAGCGCCAGTGCGTTGGCCCAGATGGTGGCGACGACGGTGTCGCGCAGCGGGATCTTGTTGATCGCCGAGTGATAGGTGAGGCGGCCGAACATGCCCGGCCAGAGCGGGAGGTAGTTGAGGAGCCACGCGGCGTTGATGAGAGCGAGCATCTCGCCCGGGCCGACGCGGCCGTGTCGCGAGGTGAGGATCCAGAAGGTCAGCGATGTGAGGGCAACGCTGATGATGGGCAGGGCGGCGGCGAGGGCGATCTGGCCCGGCGGCGCGGCGCGGAGCGCATCGAGGGCGGGGGCGAGGACATCGGCGCGGCGGGTGACCGACCAGACGGCGGCGGCGACGAGGGCGATGCCCAGTGCGTAGGCGAGGATGCGCGGCCATGGTGATCGCGGGCGCGAGAGCGCGGCCGCGGCCTGTTCGGCGGCCTGGTCGCTCGCGGAGGTCACTGCTTGGCCCCGCCGACCGGGGGCACGGTTTCGGCGGGCTTGGCGGGGGCGGGCGCTCCGGGTGGGAGCGAGGGCATCTTCATGTCCCCCGCGGTGCCGGCGGCCTTGGCGGATCGATCGACGAGGGTGACCGTGTCGATCGCCATGCGGCGGATGTCGGGGTCGGTGTCCTCGGTCATCTTGCGCGGATAGGGGTCGTCCTGATCGGGGAAACCGATCATGAGCATGATCGCCTTGACGAGCGGTGATGGGTCGTCGCGGCAGGTATCGAGCGGCGCGGTGTCGACAGTGAGCACGCCGCCGCGGACCAGGAGGGGGAGCACGTAGACGCGCGTGACATCAGGCGCGCTGGCCAGGCGCTTGGCGAAGACATCGGCCAGGCGCTGGCGGCGGCCGGTGAGGTCTCCCTCGCCCGTGCCGCGGAACGTGGCGTTGGCGAGGCCGCGGAGGACGGCGTGGTAGAAGGCGCGGCCCTGTGCCTCGGCGAGGGGCGGGAGGACGGTCTCGATGTCCTCGGCGGCCGCGAGCGGGTCGCGGGTCAGGAGGTCTGACACCGCGGTGAGGGTGAGCACCCCCGGCTCGAAGGTGTTCTTGAGGGTGACCTCGAAGCCCTGCATGATGCGCCAGCGGAGGGTGAGCGTGGAGGTGCTGAAGACGTCCATCCAGACACCCAGACGGCCGCGCGAGACCCAGACATCCTGGGTGAGTTCCTCGCCCGGCATCAGCCGCAGCCTTCTTCCGAGGTTGAGGACTTCGGGCTGGGTGATGCGGGTCATGTCCTCGTTGTTGGCGGTCATCCGCGGTGTGCAGAGCAGCCGCGAGTTGATCGGCTGGTTGGGTCCCAGGGCCATGGGCTGGCGCGAGTTGTTGCGGAGGGTGACGCGGAGCACGGGCCGGTCGAGCGGGCCGATTCGGTTGGTCGCGTGCACCGCGGCGAGGCCCATGTAGGAGTTGCCGAAGCGCGTGACGCCGTCGAGCCATGGGGCGAAGCCGGTGGACCATTCGTCCAGGGCGCGGGCCTCCTCGGTTGGCCGAACCGACTGGCCGACGAGGGTTTCGACGCGGATGCGCGCGGCGGCGCCGGCGGCGGTCTGCGGGTGGTCCAGGGCCAGTCGGGCGTAGCGGGACAGCGCCGCGCGCTGGTCGCCCGCCTGTTCGGCCAGGAGCGCCAGACCCATCAGAGCGATGGCGTCGGCGGGCGCGAGCGGTTCGAGCAGGGCCTTGGCGCCCTCGGTGTCCCCGCGTCGGATGAGCATCCAGCCCTTGATGCGCGCGATGGCGTCGGGGGAGAGGACCTCTTCCTTGTCTTGCAGCAGGGCGTCGATGTCGGCCTGGGCCTCGTCGAGTTCCATGCCCGCCCACAGCCGGGCGGTGATCCGTGAGAGCCGGACGCGGCGCTCGTACTCGCGGACCTTGTCCTCGGGGGTCGGCTCGACGCCGACCTCCGGGGGCCTTTGCATCTCATCGGTCTCGATCTTGTGGCGCTGGACGACGCGGCGGGCGTGCTCTTCCAGGGTTGCGGCGTCGCCGCGGCCGTAGGCGATGGCCATTCGCAGCATTTCGAGCGGGGCGGGGATGGGGAAGAAGGCGGGGTCTTCCCCGGGGTCGCGGCCCGCGTCGCGCATGGCGTTGTTCTTGAACAGGACATCCGAGAGGAGCTTGTCCTCGACCTTCTGCACCTCGCGCAGGCAGGCATCGGGGCCATCGGTGAGGCAGATCAGCAAGTTGCGCTGGAAGACCTCGGGGACGGAGGGGCGGTCGCGGGCGGCATCGCGCAGATCGGCAGCGCGATCATGGAAGCGCTTGGCGGCCTTGAAGGCGCCGCGCTGGAACAGCTCGTCGATGAGCTGCAGGTAGACCTGCCTGTCCCCTGGGTCGGCCAGGAGCAGGTTGGCGAGCAGGTCGACGCGCTCGCGGCCATCGGTGGTGCGGCCGAGGAAGTAGGTGGCGTGGAGGGCGGCGGCCTCTTTGTTCGTGACGTCGAGCGTGGTGGCCTGCGTGAGGTACTCGACAAACCGGTCCTCATCGCCTGATTCGCGGCTGAGCAGCGCGGCGTCGAGCGCGAGGCGGCTGCGCACCGAGGGGTCCAGCGCCTGTCCGGCCGGCCCGAGCATGCGCACGTAGGCGGCCAGCCGATCCTCGACGGTCTGCATCGACCGGATGCGCATGGTCACGAGTCGGAGCTGGGCGACGGTGTCGGCGGGGTCGAGCTTCACGAGTTCGCCGACGATCTTGAGGGACTCGCGGTCGTCCCCCGCCGCGTCCCAGGCTTCGAGCTCGAGGCGGCACAGTTCGGCATCCTTGGGGTCCAAGCGCCGTGCGATGCGGATGCCCAGGGCGGAGATCCGGTAGTCCTCGACGGTGGGCTCTTCGACCTCGCGCAGGCGTGCGAGCGACAGCCGGGCGATCGCGTCTCTGGCGAGTCTGCGCATGTCATCTTCGGTCAGCGGGCGGTCGTCGGTGACGATCTGGCCCTGGGGGAGCTCCGCCTCGGGCTCGGGGGCCAGTTCAGAAGCGCCCGGCGGGGCGGGGGACGCATCCTGACGGGCCAGGGCGGTCGTGCCCGCGATGAGCATCAGCCACGCCGCGAGGGGCTGGGAGATCGACTTTGGTGAAGCAAGGCTGCGTGGGTTCATGCTGCTCCTGATTCTCCGAGCCAGAGTGCCGCCGCGACGGCGAGGGCCGCGAGCATCGCCACGGCCGCCGCGGCTTCGCAGACAGTGATCATCGGTCGCGGAGCCGCCGGCATCAGCCGATCGGCGACGACTTCCATGAAGACGAAGTTCCCGGCGGCCAGGGCCGCGGCCCCGGCCCACCACGATGCCGAGGTTCCGCTCTGCCACCCACCCCCGAGGCCGAGCGCGTAGAGCCCGGTGAGTACGAGGCAGCCGGCCCAAAGGGTCCCCAGGAGCAGGGTGCTGAGCATGATGGCACGGCGTTCGATCATGGATGGCCGGTCGGTGGGGTCGGGCGGTCGCGGCAGGGGAACGTGCCGGGGGCGGCGGTCGGCGCGCGAACATACCTCTGGTCGCCCGAGCGAGCCACCGTGCATGATTCGCACGAGCGTGCGGCGGGGTTCGGTTCATGCTCGGATGTTTGACGATGCGGGCGGGGGATTGTTAGTGTCGCTGGAATCCCCGGAAGGCTGCACGCCGTAGAAGGTTGACCGCGCAAGGCCGGCAGGTGGTGGAACCGCCGGGTCAAGTCCAACCGGGGCAGGAGTCGGAGCGTTCATGCACAGTGCACGTCGGCGTTGGATCAAGACCGCGGGCGGAGACGGCCGCCCGACGCAAACGCTTTCGGGCGTTCTGCGGCTCGCCGCCGTGATTGTGGCCGGGTCGATCGGCGGTCATGCGCTCGCGCAGCCCGCGGTCGGGGGGGGGCTTCCCTGCTCGATCGCGTCGGCCGAGCGTGTGGACTCCGCGGCGGAGGAGCAGATCCGCGAGTTTGTCCGCAAGCACATCGAGCTGCTGAAGTCCGACTCGCCTCACACCTGCTCGCGGGCGCGCGAGGCTCTGATGGAGCCGCTGGCGTGCCAGCCGGTGAGCGTTTCGTTCCGTTTGAAGTATTCGGAGATCGCCGAGCCGGCGCTGACGCCGCTGGTGGCGGGTTCGGACGATCGGATCGCGATCAACGCGCTGCGTGTTTCGGCGCGGCTGCGGACAACATCGTCGCTGCGGACGATCGAGGCGGGGCTGGGCTCGAAGAGCGCGCCCGTGCGTTTCGGGGCCTCTTCCGCGGCTCGCGACCTGTTCTCGCAGCTCGCGGTGGACAGCTTCGGGTTTCCCGAGAACAGCGTGGATCGGCTGATGGACCGCCTGGCCTCGTCGCTCACGACCGAGAGTGACGCGATTGTCGGGGACGGGCTCGCGCTCGCGCTGTGTGAGGGCCCGAAGGCGGCGGCCGCGCTGCGGACCAAGGGGGCGGCCCGTCTGAACCCGGCATTGGCCGAGCGGATCAAGACTCTGCGGGGCGATGCCAAGAGCTCGGCGGTGTGGGTGGATGTTGCCTACCGGGCGCTGGATTCATCGCGTCTGACGATGATGGAGCAGGTCGCGGCGGGTGGTGCCGACAAGGCCGTGGCGGTGAGCGCGGCGCTGCTGGGCGGGCAGGCGCTGGCGATGGCTCGCGATCGGATGGCGACGACATCGGAGGCTGACCGCCCGGCGCTGGTTCGGCTGGTGAACGCGGCCGAGATCACGATGGTGTGGGCCCACAACTCGGCGACGGGGCAGAAGGTAGGCGAGAAGGCGTTGCAGAAGGCCTTCGAGAGCGCTGCCTCAACGGGGAAGGTCTCGGAGTTCAGCGACGCGATTGAGTCCTGGATCGGCCCGGCTGGGCTGCTGACCAAGGCGCCGTACTCGGCGAGCGCTGCGGACTTTGCGGCGAGGCCTTGATCTGCGGTGCGTGGCCCGCACGCGCGACTGATCGACGGCGTGCGCTCGCCAACTTCGGCGGTCAAGCGATGGCGTGCCGGATGCACGCCGTAATGCCCAGGAGAGGACTCGAACCTCCAACCCGTTTAACCGGGACCAGCACCTCAAGCTGGCGCGTCTGCCAATTTCGCCACCTGGGCGGTGACACGCCGGGGCCCGGTGGCCACCGACGTTTGGGGGAGGGAAAGGATAGCCCACCGGCGGGCATTCGCCAAGCGGGGTGAAAGCCGCTTGAATTCATGGCGTTCGGGCCGGATACCCGGGGGTGGGACGCGTGAAAGCGCTTCGCGTACGCTCGTGCCGTGCCCAGTTCCGCCACCAGTTACGGCGATCCGAGTGCTCCGGCGGTGGTCCTGCTCTCGGGCGGGGCGGATTCGGCGACGTGCCTCGCCGCCGCGCGGCGTGAGGGGCACATCTGCCATTGCCTCACGTTCACGTATGGCCAGCGGCACGCGCAGGAGATCGCCGCGGCGCGGCTGGTCGCGAGCCGGTTCGGCGCGGCATCGCACCGGGTGATCGATGTTGACCTGCGGGCCTTCGGCGGGTCGGCGCTGACCGATGACCGGCTCGCGGTGCCCAAGTCTGATGTGCCGTTCGCCGCGAGCGAGGCGAGCGGCATCCCGATCACCTATGTGCCCGCTCGGAACACGATCTTTCTGGCGTACGCCTTGGGGCTGGCGGAGGTGCTGGGGGCATCTGCGATCTACATCGGGGTGAACGCGGTTGATTACTCGGGGTACCCCGACTGCCGCCCGGAGTTTGTGGCGGCGTTCCAGAAGATGGCCGACCTCGCCACGCGAGCGGGGGTCGAGGGGCATGGGGTGCGGATCATCACGCCGCTGATGCACCTGACCAAGGCGCAGATCATCCGCAAGGGGATGGAACTGGGAGTGGATTTCGGGCAGACGCACTCGTGCTACGACCCATCGGCGGCGGGGAAGGCCTGCGGGCGGTGCGATTCGTGCCGGATCCGAGCGGCGGCGTTCGCGGAACTGGGGATGCGGGATCCGGCTCTGGGGTGATCGCATCTTCGTAGCACCCCCATGTGCGGGTGGTGGCGGCATTTCACGCCCGGGGAGGTTGCGGGCCGATGCGGAGTTCATCGGCGGTGCGCGCAGGCGGCCGCTCGGTGCCTGGGAGACAGCGCTGATGAACCCGATCCGACCGAACACGACCATCGGCCGCTCGCTCGCGTTGCCGACTGTGGCGCCGCCCGCGGTTTCGACCGAAACGGGAGCGGCCGCAGCGCCGCCTGCGCGGGCCGGTGACTCTGCATCTCGATCGACCGACCTGCGGGCGACCCTGTCGCGGATCAACGCCTCGCTGACAGAGGTGCAGGGACGCGATGCCAAAGCGCAGTCGGCCGATGCCGCGCTCGAACGGGTGGGCGGGCTGATCGATGATCTGCGCGGCCTGGTGAGCGATACGCGGCGGGAATCGGGATCGGGGATCGACGAATCGAGAGCGCGGATCGATGAGATCCTGAATCAGATCCGCAGCGCGGCGGAAGTGGCATCGCGGGGCCCGCTCCGCCCGACGAACCCGGGGCAGCGGCTGACGAACGTTGCGGCTGGGGTGCTGCGGCCGAGCGCGGAAGCGCGGGAGCTGGCGCCGGGGGGGTCGTTGGATGTGGATGTGGAGGTGCTGGCCTCGGCGCAGCAGGGGGGGTTCTACCTGTCGTTCGGCAGTGACAGCCTCAATCTGGTTGATCTCGAGCGACCGTTCCAGATCGAGGTCGCGGGACCACTCGGGACGCAGATGTTTTACTTCCCATCTGGCATCGCGGTCTCAGACATTGCCAACATCATCAATGCATACTCTGGTAAGACTGGCGTGGTTGCGAAGGCATCCGCTGTCGCCTCGACGGGGTCGTTCGGTGTGGCACTCAAGTCAAGGGGATTCGGCGATGACAGCTTCGTGAGCGTTCGCTCGGCCGACGACGGCGGGGTGACCGTGACGCATCCAACCGCCGGCATCTACCAGCTTCGTGTCAACAACACGAACGAAGCCATCGTGCCGAACTCTGTCGATGACATCGTGCTCTTCTCCTCCGTGACGACGCCCATCCTTGACTACGGCCAAGATGTTCAGGCCCGCATCAACGGCCAGGACGCCCGGACGTACGGCACGGTCATCAAGGTCAGCAACCCCGCTCTCCGAGCCGCGATGGAGCTGGACACCAGCCGGGCGCAGACGCTCGGTACGTTCACGGCGTTCACCATTGTTGCGTCGGTCGCGGGTGGCAACGCGGCGGAACCGGGTCTGCCCGAGGATGGTGCTCTGTCGGAACTGGCTTCGTTCGATGCGGCGAAGCTACTCGCGGATGCCGCCGGGCTGCCGCGTGGTCTGGCGCGGCTGCTCGATGATGCGGCGGAGGATGCGGGATCGTGGCGTGGGTTCATCGATACGCATCGCCGCGTGGCGATCCTGCCCGAACTGACGCGATTGAACGATGAAGTGGCGGCGGCGATGCTCGCCAGCGCCTCGCGCGGTGGCCGCGGCCCGAGCGAGGCGCTCACCCCTGAACGTGCCGCGGCATTGCTTGGTTCGCGGCGATCGGCGGGGGCGTGATGGATCAGCGCGGGCCGGTCGGCAGCGCCGGGTGAAAGCGCCATCGGGCGTTCGCTCGAAGCGTAGCCGCTGGTACGAGTGCCTCGCGGACCTTCGCGGCGAGTTCGATGAGCCCGTGG
>JBIPMO010000053.1:0-13879 GCA_044369085.1 Phycisphaerales bacterium | reverse complement strand
TCAGCCACAACGCGTCGATGAGCGCTGCGGAGCTGGTGCGGGTCGAGGCGCAGGTGCGCAAGGCGATCGATGCGGACCTGCCCGTGCACGCGGAGGTGGTGCCGCTCGCGGAGGCTCGTGGGGTGACGGGGCTGCGGGCGGTGTTCGGCGAGACGTACCCCGATCCGGTTCGGCTGGTGACGATCGGCGCGACGCCGCATGAGCTGCTGGCCGACCCCAAGAACGGTCGCTGGCGGGCTGTGTCGGCTGAGTTCTGCGGCGGGACGCACCTGACGAGCACCAAGGAGGCGCAGGCGTTCGCGATCATCGGCGAGGAGGGTGTGGCCAAGGGTGTTCGCCGCGTGACAGCGCTGACGGGGGACGAGGCGGCGCAGGCCACGGCTCTGGCGGACAAGCTTCGGGCGCGTCTGAGCGGCGCGGGCGGGCTTGACATGAAGTACCTGCCCGCCGAGGTGTCGGCGCTGGTGCAGGAGCTTGAGCAGGCGGTGATCCCGCTGACGACCAAGGGCGAGCTGCGAGCGATGCTGGCGCCGCTGACCGAGAAGGTCAAGGGCGTCGCCAAGCAGGCGGCGGGGGCCGAGCGCGACAAGGCGGTGGCTGCTGCGCGGACGCTCGCGGAACAGGCGAGCGGGAGCGCGATCGTGCTCGACATTCCGGCGGGCGGTGACCGCGATGCGCTGCTCGCAGCGCTGGATGCGGTGCGGGCTCGTCACGCGAACTCGGCGGTGCTGCTGGTTTCGGCGAGCGGCAGCGAGGCGAAGGTGACGATCGTGGCGGCGGTTCCTCCCGCTCTGGTCGAGAAGGGGCTCAAAGCCGGGGATTGGGTGCGCGAGGCCTCGGCGGCGGTGGGCGGCAAGGGTGGCGGCCGCCCGGATGCAGCGCAGGGTGGCGGGACCGAGCCCGCGAAGCTTGGCGCGGCGATCGAGGCCGCTCGCAAGTTCGCGGCGGGCAAGGTGGCGTAGCCGAGCGGAGCGTCGTTCAGGTGGCGGCGAGCGTGGTCGTCGCGTGTCGATCGGATGTTGCTGTCACGCGAAGCGCCAACGCGGCGAGCGCCCAAGCCGTGCCCATGAGCAGCGCTCCGGTTGCCTGGTGCGCGGTCGCGAGGATGACGGCGTAGGCCGGGTCGGGCTGGCCTTTCACGTAGGGGAAGACGGCCAGGAGTGTGGCCATGCCCAAAGCGGCCTGCAGCCCGACGGTGTGCACCAGGGCTTTGCCGAGGATCCGCAGCGGGGGGGTGCCCGCGTGCTTGCCCGAGGCTCGGAACCCGGTCAGGCAGGCGAGCACCAGCACCACCATGGCGAAGGCGATGTGGGTGAGCAGCGCGTGCGAGTGCTGGAAGTGGCGCGTCACCGAGCCGAGCACGAGCTGGATGCACAGGGCCCCGACGAGCGCGAGCGCGAAGGGTCGCAGCAGCGTGTCGTGGTGGTCGCGGTCCTGGCCGATGCGCTTCCACCACGGGCTCAGGATGATGGTGATCGCGCAGAGCAGCCCGAAGAAGATCTGGGCCGTCGTCCCGTGAACGGCGGCGAGGGCCAGGCTGCCGGTGTTGTCGGCGAGCTGGTCGGGGGATGGTGTCTCGGCGACGGTGGTGGCCGAGGTGACGCGGATGCCGCCGAGGATGCCCTGCCCGCAGACAAAGAGGAAGGCGAGGCCGCCGATGGCTTTGACCCAGGCTCGCCGCTCGGCGATGAGGATGAAGACCAGAAGGATGAGCGTGGTGAAGCCGATGAGTGAACCGAAGAGCCGGTGTGCGTGCTCGTAGTAGATGCCGCCCGTCATCTTGGCGAGCGGGTAGAGGAACATGTTGGCGTTGTAGGAGGTGGGCCAGTCGGGGACGGCGAGGCCGGTGCCTGTGCTCGTCACCAGCCCGCCCGAGAGCAGGACGGGGAACGCCGCGGCGACGGTGACCATAGCGAAGCGTCCGAGCCAGCGGGATGTGTCGGCGGGGTTGGCTGCGAGGTCAGTGCGGAGGGTGCGAGCGCCGATGAGCGCGCCGATCGCTCCGAGCGCTGCGCTGAAGCCGAGGGTGCCGAGCAGCACGGCCAACCATCCGGGCCTCAGCGTGTTGGCTTCGTGCAGCGATGCGACGACCGAGCCCACGATCAGCATATTGATGAGGCCGGTGACGAGCCCGGCCACGGCTCCGAGGATCGGCGGTCGCGTTGTTGAGGCGATGCGGCCCGCGACGAAGGCGCCGGCGGCTTGTACGGCGATCAGCAGGATGGCGATGAGGGCCGCGGGCGGGCGCAGGGCGGGCAGATGGGTGACAAACCCGACCAGCCACATGGCGACGGCGGTCCCGAACCCGAGGGTGAGGGCCGCGGGGAGAAGACCGGCCGGGGTGCCGACTGATTTGTTTGGATTATGATCGGTATCTGGCATTTGGCTTCAGTATAGGAAGCGAAGCTCGCAGAACTGACCTGCGCTGGTGCGCGCATATGCGAGCGTTGGTCTCCAAGTACCCCATAGGTGGGAGGGGTATCGAATCAAAGTGGGTCAGATTGTGGGTTCTATAACTGAGATTCAGAATCAATTGCCGAAGTCCCGATCATCGCCTTGACAGGATTGCCACTTTCCCTTCAACTTCGGTCCCTTCCGCCGTTTCCTGCCACAGTGAATTTTTTCCTATATTCTGAACGAGGCACGCCAGCGGTGTGGAAGGTGTGAGTGTGTGGTTGTAACGGATCTGTCGGTGCGTTAGGACTGCGGATTCCGTGTGATCGGGTGTGTGCGAGCGCCAGTGCCAAGGAGCAGCGCGTGTCACTGATTCTTCCCAAGTGGACCAACGGGATTCCGTACGCGCTGCCGTTTGTCGGTGGCGCTGTGTCGGTCGCGGTGGTCGCGGGCTATCTCTATTACTTCACGCCCGACTATTGGCGCGTCGGGTACGAACCCGAGCAGCCCGTGGCGTTCAGCCACCAACTGCACGCGGGGACGCTGGGGATGGACTGCCGCTACTGCCACACGCACGTGGAGAAGTCGGGGGTTTCGAATGTGCCCGACCTGTCGACGTGCATGAACTGCCACACCGGTGTCGGCGAGCAGGCATTCCTGAACGCCAACCTGTGGAAAGCGCATAAAGAGAACCCGGGCCTGGTGAAGGTGCGGACGTCGTACGCCAATCAAGAGCCGATCGAGTGGCGGCGCATCCACAAGGTGCCCGACTACGCGCACTTCAACCACGCGGTGCACCTGAAGGCGGGTGTGTCGTGCTACTCCTGCCACGGTCGGATCGATCAGCAGCTTGTTGTTCGGCAGGTGCAGGGGATGGGGATGGGCTTCTGCCTGGAGTGCCACCGCAACCCCGAGAAGTACCTGGTGGCGGCCGACGATGCGGTGATGACCGAGACGCCGCGCATCACCGACCTCGCCGCCGTCGCCGAGCAGCTTGTGAAGGCGGATCAGATTGACAGGGGGCTCGAGCTCGCGAAGACCAAGCAGTTGGAGCCGCCGCAGAACTGCGGGGCGTGTCACTACTAGGGACCGGGGATTGGGGATCAGGGATCAGGCAGGAGTTGAAGGCAAACGCGGACCAGGGTGGCTGGTGTTTCGGGTGATTCCGGGGTTGGGAATAAGCCATGAGCGATCGACGGACCATGTTGGATCAGTGCCCGACATCCAAGAAGGAAGGGCTGCCGGTGGAGAAGCCCGCGGCCGCCGCGCTGGAAGCGAGCGCTGCCACGGGCAAGTCGTACTGGCGGAGCCTTGATGAGCTTTCGGGCCGCCCGGAGTTCAAGGAGTTCGTGCAGCGCGAGTTCCCGGCGTACGCGAGCGAGCTTCTGGACGGTTCGCGGCGCATGTTCCTGAAGATCATGGGCGCCGGGCTGGCGCTGGCCGGCGCTGCGACGGTGCCGGGGTGCCGCCGGCCCGATCACAAGCTGATCCCCTACAACAACCAGCCCGAGTTCGTGATCGCGGGCAAGCCGCTGTACTACGCGACGGCGTTGCCGCTGCCGGGCGGCGGCTGCGAGGGGCTGCTCGCCGAGACGTACGAGGGCCGGCCGACCAAGCTCGAGGGCAACCCGCTGCACCCGGAGAACCTGGGCAAGAGCAGCGTGCTGGCGCAGGCGCAGATTCTTGACCTCTACGATCCGGATCGCGATGCGGCCGTGATTGCCGCGATGGCCAAGGAGCGTGGTGAGAGTCTGGATGTGAAGCCGTGGGCCGAGTTCGAGTCGTTCGCTCGGACGCACTTTGCGGGGTTTGATTCTTCGGGCGGCGCGGGGCTCGCGTTCCTGGTTGAGAAGGCCACGAGTCCATCGCGGGATGCGCTGCGCGACAAGATCGTCAAGAAGTGGCCCAAGGCGAAGTGGCTTCCGTACGAGGCGATCGACAACGAGGGGGAGATCGCGGGCACGCGGATCGCTTTCGGCTCGCCGATGAAGCCGCTGCACGATCTGTCGCGAGCGAAGGTGATCGTCTCGTTTGACCGCGACTTTGCGGGCGGCGAGGGGGCGATGCTCGCGGATTCGCGCGGCTTCGGCTCCGGCCGCTATCAGGACGGTCCCGAAGGTCATCCGGCATCTGGCTCGTCGATGAGCCGCGTGTACTTGTTTGAATCGATGATGTCGCTGATCGGCGGGCAGAGCGACCACCGCTTTGCGGTGAAGCCATCGCGGATCGCGGCGGCGGCGGCGGCTCTGGCCAAGGCTGTGGCGGCGCGGGTCGGTGGCGCATCGGCGGGGGTTCTTGGGTCGTTGCCTGCGACGGGCGGGGACGGGCTGCCGGATGCGAAGGTGTTCGATGCCATCGCCGAGGATCTGGCGGCGAACCCGGGCGCTTCGGTGATCATGGCGGGGGCATCGCAGCCCGCCGCGGTGCACGCGCTGGTCGCTGCGCTGAACATCGCGCTGCAGAACTCGGGCAAGACGGTGCGGTACGTCGCGATGAAGGGCGACGCCGCGGCGTCGAGCGTTGGATCGATCTCAGCGCTGGCCGCGGCGATCGACAAGGGCGAGGTGGACACGCTCGTGACCATCGGCTGCAACCCGGTGTACGACGCGCCGGCGGATCTGGCCTTTGCCGAGAAGTACAAGAAGGTCGCCAACACGATCCACCTGGGGCATGCTGATGAGACGGCGCAGGCATCGAAGATGCATGTCGCGCGGTGCCACTTCCTGGAGTCATGGTCGGATGTGGAGTCGTGGGACGGCGTTTACAGCGTCGTGCAGCCCATGATCAAGCCGCTGTTCCCGAGCCACAACGAGCTCGAGCTGCTGGCGACCATCGCGGGCGAGGGGGACACCGACTCCTATTCCACGGTCCGCGCCACGGTCCGCGGCCGGACGGGGCTGATCGACTTTGAGAAGAAGTGGCGGCAGACGCTGCACGATGGCATGGCCGGGCCCGCGTCCGCCCCGGCCGCGGCGGCGAACATCAACACCTCGGCGGTGGCCACGGCCATGGCGGAGGCGATGGCGAATCAGGCCGACGGGATCGAGGTGGTGTTCCAGGCCTGCCCGTTCGTTCACGATGGCCGGTTTGCCAACAACGGCTGGCTGCAGGAAGTGCCTCACACGGTGACGAAGCTGACGTGGGACAACCCCGCGCTCGTCAGCCCGGCGACGGCGAGGAAGCTGGGCATCACCACCGACCGCCACGCGGTGAGCAACCAGTACAACCACGGCGAGGTTGTGACGCTGACGGTGGGCGGCACATCGATGAACATCGCGGTGTGGATCCAGCCTGGTCTGGCCGATGACACCATCGTGCTGCACCTGGGGTACGGCCGCCGCGTCGGGGGCCGCATCGCCGAGGGCACCGGGTTCAACACCTACAGCGTGCGCTCGACGGGCGGGATGCGGATCGCCTCGGGGGCGACGGTGGCCAAGAGCAAGGACAGCCCGTACCTGCTCGCCAACGTGCAGGACCACTGGACGATGGAGGGTCGCGACATCTTCCGCGAGGTCGACCACCCGCGCTGGAAGAAGTTCGGGGACCTGGACTACATCGCCAACAAGGAGCTGCAGAAGGACTCGTACGACCGGTCGCGGAACGTCAACTTCGCGGGGTTGATGGGGATGGAGGGCCACACGCCGGCCAACATCGACATCTACAAGGGGGCGCAGAAGCGCGACCAGGGTCTGCGGTTTACGGAGCAGGACGCGGCGGGGGATCCGCTCCGCGATGAGAAGGGCAACATCGTCCCGATCAAGAACAAGTACGGCAAGGCGATCCAGCAGTGGGGGATGTCGATCGACCTGACGACGTGCACGGGCTGCGCTGCGTGCGTGGTGGCGTGCCAGGCGGAGAACAACATCCCGATCGTGGGCAAGAAGGAAGTGGCCAAGGGCCGCGAGCTTCACTGGATGCGCGTGGACCGGTACTACGCGACGGCGCCGACGGGCCAGGGCGAGAAGGACACGCTGGGCATCGGCGGCGACAAGGACATCGCGGCCGATCCCGACATGGTGGTGATGCCGGTGACGTGCGTTCACTGCGAGAACGCCCCCTGCGAGGTGGTGTGCCCGGTCAACGCGACGGTGCACGACGAGCAGGGCAACAACAACATGGCGTACAACCGCTGCATCGGGACGCGGTACTGCTCGAACAACTGCCCGTACAAGGTGCGGCGGTTCAACTTCTTTGACTACGGGACCAAGCAGTTCCGCGGCAACTTCGCGGGCAAGGACGTGGTGAAGGACCTGCCCGCGATCATGCAGCCGCCGAGCGAGTACTTTGTTCCGCCGCGGCTCCGCGAGAAGAAGATCGAAGTGGCGACGATGCAGTACAACCCGCACGTGACGGTTCGCAGCCGCGGCGTGATGGAGAAGTGCACGTACTGCATCCAGCGCGTGAACGCCTCGCGCGTCGAGACCAAGCTGGCGGACCTGTCGCACATCCCGGACGGGTTCGTGCAGACGGCCTGCCAGCAGGCTTGCCCGACGAACGCGATCGTGTTCGGCGACATCTACGACCACGACGCCAACGATGGGAAGGGCAGCAAGGTCAAGCAGGCCCGCAACCACGGGCGGTCGTACCAGTTGCTCGCGTACCTGAACACGCGGCCGCGGACGACGCACATGATCCGTCTGCGGAACCCCAACCCCGCGCTGGTCGATGAGACGCGGCGGGCCAAGTGGGACATGCCGCTGGGTCACCATCATCATGAATCGCACGGCGACGAGCCGCATGGCTCGGAGCCCAAGGCCAAGGGCCACGTTATGAGTCTTCCGATTCTCACCCAGGGAGCCCTGGCATGAGCACGCTGCACCCCGATCAGGCCACGGCACTCGGGCTCACGCGCCCGGCCGTCGCGGGCTTTGACCCCGAGACCCTCGATGGAACGCTGATCGACGATCCGTCGGTCCGGGCCCCGCTGGTGCTGGGCAACCGCGATTTCCATTCGATCACCAACACGATCTGCGGCTGGATCGAGCAGAAGACACCCTCGTGGTGGCTGCCCGCGTTCCTGACGGCATCGGGCATCGCCGGGCTGGGGACGGCGATGATCCTGTTCCTGATCACGACGGGCGTGGGCGTGTGGGGTCTGCAGAACCCGGTCATGTGGTCGTGGGACATCACCAACTTCGTGTGGTGGGTCGGTATCGGTCACGCGGGCACGCTGATCTCCGCGATTCTGTGCCTGCTGAAGCAGAAGTGGCGGACGAGCATCAACCGGTTCGCCGAGGCGATGACGATCTTCGCGGTCATCTGCGCCGGGACGTTCCCGGGGATCCACGTCGGTCGCGTGTGGATGGCGTGGATGCTGTTCCCGATCCCGAACCCCAACTGGATCTGGCCGAACTTCCGCAGCCCGCTGCTGTGGGACGTGTTCGCGGTCGGGACGTATTTCACGGTGTCGCTCTTGTTCTGGTACATGGGGATGATCCCCGACCTCGCGACGCTGCGCGACCGGGCGATCCTGCGTCGGCACACGATGACGCGGGTGGGCCCGCTCGGTCTGCCGGGGCTGGGGTTCCTGGACAAGTTCACGATCGAGCTGCCGATCGCCAAGTGGGCTGCGTTTGCGTACAGCGTTCTGGCGATGGGGTGGCGTTGCAGCACGCGTCACTGGCACAACTACGAGAAGGCCTACCTGCTGCTGGCGGGGATCAGCACGCCGCTGGTGCTGTCGGTGCACTCGGTGGTGTCGTTCGACTTCGCGGTGTCGATCGTGCCCGGCTGGCACACGACGATCTTCCCGCCCTACTTCGTCGCGGGGGCGATCTTCAGCGGCTTTGCGATGGTGCTGACGCTCTTGATCCCGGCGCGGTCGCTGTACCCGGGGATGAAGGACTTCGTGACGGCCCGGACGATCGAGAACATGTGCAAGATCATCACCGTGACGGGGTCGATGGTCGGCTTCGCGTACATGATGGAGTTCTTTATCGCGTGGTACGGGGGCAACACGTTCGAGATGCAGGCGTTCATCCGGCGGGCGTTCGGGCCCTACTGGTGGGCGTACTGGATCATGGTGTCGTGCAACGTGATCTCGCCGCAGGTGTTCTGGATCAAGTGGTGCCGGACGAACATCCCGTTCATCTTCTTAATCACCATCCTGGTCAACATCGGGATGTGGTTCGAGCGGTACGTGATCCTGACGACGCTTTCGGGCGACTTCCTGCCCTCATCGTGGAGCTACTTCGTTCCGACGTGGGTCGACATCCTGACCTTCGTGGGTTCGCTGGGGATCTTCATGACGCTGTTCCTGTTGTTCTGCCGGTTCCTGCCGATGCTCGCGATCAGCGAGGTCAAGAACGTGACTCCGCAGGCCAACCCGCACGACCCGATGTACGCCAAGTACTGGCACCACGACGACCACGGCCACGGGCCAGCCGGTCATCATGAACCCCGGCACGGAGTGCCGGGCTACCAGGGAGGGCACTGAGCCATGTCCCATTCGTTCGGAGACAAGCCCGAAGCGGCGGCCGCCGCGCCCAAGCTCTGGGGCGTGATGGCGGAGTTTGACAACCCGGCTCACCTGTCGGTGGCGGCCGAGAAGGTCCGCGATGCCGGCTACAAGGTGTGGGATGTGTACTCGCCGGTGCCGGTGCACGGCATGGATGAGTGCATGGGTCTCAAGCCCAGCAAGGTGACGTTCATCATGGGGCTGATGGCTCTGACGGGGTTCAGCTGCGCCCTGCTGATGCAGTGGTGGATGGGGGCGGTGGACTACAAGATCGTGACGGCGGGCAAGCCGCTGTTCGCCTGGGAGCAGGCGACACCGATCACGTTCGAGCTGTCGGTGCTGTTCTCGGCGTTCGGGGCCGTGTTCGGGATGCTGGCTCTGAACCTGCTGCCGATGTGGCACCACCCGTTGATGACCAAGGAGCGGTTCCTGCGCGTGAGCGATGACCGCTTTGTGATCGCGATCGAGGCCAAGGATCCGCAGTTCGATCAGGGCAAGGTGATGCGGATGTTCGAGACTCTGGGCGGCAAGCACGTCGATGTGGTGGAGGACTGATCCAGATGAAGGCACCGATCCATCCGGCCATCCGGGCGTCGAGCGTGATCGCGGTCGCGCTGGTCGTGGCGCTGGCGGGCTGCCGCGGCGAGCGGACCAACAAGCCGCCGCGCCAGTTCTTCCCCGACCTCGACAACCAGCCCAAGTACAAGGCCCAGGAAGAGTCCGAGATCTTCGAGGACGGGCGGGCCATGCGGCCGCCGGTCGCGGGGTCTGTCCCGTTCGGGGCCAAGGGCGTGGCGGTCTCGTTCGGCGGGGTCGATTTCGCTCGCCGCTGGGAGTATCTGAAGGACGATCGCCGCATCTTCGAGGGCAAGGAGCCCGTGCTGGATGCGGACAACAAGCCGGTGCTCGAGACCGATGGCACCGTGCGCGAGCGGTACCTCGATGTGATCCCCCTCGAGGTCAGCGATGAACTGCTGGCTCTGGGCGAGAAGAAGTACAACATCTACTGCATCGTGTGCCACGGCGGGACCGGGGATGGGAAGGGGACGGTGGGCAACCGCTGGTCCTACCCGCTGCCCTCGTTCCACGCCGAGCAGTACCAGCGCGGCGGGGAGAAGGGGCAGGATGGTTACCTGTTCCACACCATCCGCTACGGCGTTCCCAACGTCGGCGAGGCGGTGCCCTATCCGCTGAAGATGCCGAGCTACGCGAGCAAGATCAGTGAGAAGGAAGCGTGGGCCATCGTGGCGTACATGCGGGCGCTGCAGGCGTCGCAAGGGTCGCCGATCAACACGGTGCCCGAGCGTGAACGCATGGAACTGGAGCGGCGGCGCGGCGTGAAGCCGCAGGCGGGCGCGAGCCCGACCGCGGCCGATGCTCTTGCCTCGGCCGGAAAGGAGGGCGCCCGATGAGCGCTCACGCGATCGATACGCAGCAGGTGTTCGCCAAGGACAACGTGTACCTGAGCGAGGGGGCGGGCAAGGCCCTCTCGCGCGGGCTGGTCGGCCTTGGGGCGGCCTTCATTGCGATCACCATCGCCGCGGCCTTCATGGGCGGCGACAAGGTCGGGGCCAAGGTGGCGATCCACGCTCTGCTCGCGGGCAACGTGGCCGCGGTCGGGCTGCCGCTGGGCTGCCTGGGTCTGGTGATGATCCTGCACCAGGTGAACGCGGGCTGGACGGCGACGATCCGCCGGCAGTTCGAGAACGTGATGTCCCTGATGCCCTACGCGGCGGGGCTGTTCATCGTGCTGTTCGCCGCGGCGGGCGCGCTGGCGGTGTTCAAGGGTGTGTACCTGTGGGACTGGATGGATGCCAAGTATGTCGAGGGCGACATCCTGTACGAGCACAAGCGCGGCTTCCTGAACGCGCCGTTCTTCTACATCCGGTCGGCGTTGTACTTCCTGATCTGGGTCGGGCTGGCCGCGTATCTGTGGGGCAAGTCGACCACGCAGGACCAGACCGGGGACAAGTGGCTCACCGCCGATGCTCGCAAGGTTTCATCGTTCGGGCTGCTGCTGTTCGCGTTCACGACGGCGTTTGCCGGGTTCGACTGGGTGATGACGCTGGACTACCACTGGTTCAGCACGATGTTCGGCGTGTACTTCTTCGCGGGCAACATGGTGGCGTGCCTGACGCTCGTGACGTTCGTGCTGATCACGCTGCGGGCGTTCGGTCGGCTGCACGTGGCGTTCACGGATGAGCACCTGCACGACCTGTCGAAGCTGATCTTTGCCTTCACGGTGTTCTGGGCGTACATCTCCTTCAGCCAGTACTTCCTGATCTGGTATGCGAACATCCCCGAGGAAACGGCGTGGATGATGCGTCGCAAGGAAGGCCCGTGGGAGTGGCTATCTTGGGCGCTGCCCATCGGCCACTTCATCGTGCCCTTCCTGTTCATGATTCACCGGCCGATCCGGCGCAACCGGGCGGCGGTGGCGTTGGCGTGCATCTGGCTGTTCTCGATGCACCTTTTGGATTCCTACTGGGCGATCCGGCCGGAGGTGAAGGGGGTGGAGGTCGGGACGCTCGCGGGGCCGGCGTGGGTCGACCCGATCGGGGTGCTGGGGCCGGTGCTGGTGATCATCGGGCTGCTGATCGGTCGCATCGCTTCGGGCCCGCTGATGCCGCTCAAGGATCCGCGGCTGGGTGAGGGTCTTGGCCACAAGAACTACGTCTGATGCTTGGCTCGCTTCGTACGTCTTGGCTTCGCTTTGAGGGTCGGACGAGCGGTATTGGTGCTCGAAATTTTCCCCGGATTGACTAGGTTGACCGGAATCGCAGGCGGGGTACGCTACTTTCAGTCGAAAGTGAAAGTTCATGGCACACGATCACACCCATCCCCACACGGTCGAGGAACTTGAAGAGACGCTGCACGCGCACGATGACTGGTTCCGGCACGATGCGGCCGCGCCTCACCATCAGCAGCCTCACGGTGAGACCAAGGCCTGGGGCATCCTGGGTTTCATGGCGGCGACGCTGGTGTTCGTGCTCGTTGTGGGCTACGCGAGCTTCTTCCTGTGGGAAGACTGGACCCGGGCTCAGTCGGTCAAGGTGTTCGAGGGTCAGACCAAGCGCAGCGAGTACCTGAGCCTGCGGGCCGACTGGCAGAAGCGGCTGACGAGCTACGAGTGGGCCGATGCGGCCAAGGGCACGGTGCACATCCCGATCGATCAGGCCAAGAAGCAGGTCGCGGCGTACTACGCCGCCAAGAAGGGGTCCGGCGCGAAGTGAAGTCGTTGTCGAACCATGCAGGTCGCTGGCGCTCGCGGGTCGTTGAGACGGCTGCGGCGTGCGCTCTGGTGGCGGGGATCGCATCGGTGGCCGGGGGGCAGGTGATCCTCAAGTCGCTGCCGCAGCAGGAGAACGTCGGGATCGTCGAGCACCGCGGGGACATGATCCCGCTCGGGCTTGAGTTCACCAACAGCCGGGGCAAGAAGGTGACGCTCGCCGAGTACTTTGATGGCAAGCGGCCCGTGATCCTGGTGATGGCGTACTACACCTGCCCGCTGCTGTGCACCAAGACGTTGAACGAGGTGCAGAGCACGCTGAACCAGCTCAAGTGGACCGCTGGGGATGAGTACCGCGTGTTGACGGTTTCGTTTGACCATCGCAACACGGTGGCGCAGGCTCGCGAGAAGCAGGCGGCGTACCTGGCGGGCTACGCGAAGGAAGTGCCCGAGAGCGCGTGGGAGTTCGTTGTCGGCGATGTCGACAACATCAAGGCGCTGGCCAAGGCCGTGGGCTTTCATTACAAGTTCCTGCCGGAGCAGAGCGAGTTCAGCCACCCGGCGGCGCTGATCTTCATCTCGCCGACGGGCAAGATCAGCAACTACCTCGAGCGTCTGGACTACCCGGCGGGCGAGGTCCGGCTCGCGCTGTCAGAGGCGGCCGACAACAAGATCGGGACGGTCTTTGACCGCGTGGTGTCGTTCTGCTTCATGTACAACCCGAACACGGGCAAGTACACGATGGTGGCGCAGCGCGTCATGATGATCGGCGGGCTGGCGAGCATGGCCGGGGTGGGGACGTTGATCACCTGTTTCGCCGTGGCCCGGTCGCGGCGGATGCGGGCGCTGGGCGTCACTTCGCGGGTGCGGAACGATTCAAGTCTTACGGTTTGTCCTGACAGCGTTTTTCCTGACAGCGCAGGAGCAGCGGCGCGATGATCGACAACATCCATTCCATCACGACATCCGGCATCGGCGGGACCATCGCCGAGGCGAGCCTGTGGCAGCGGCTGTGGTACCGCGACATGGTCGATTCGGGGACGTTCGCCGCGCCGACGGATGCGGTGTTCTTCTTCATCTTCTGGGTCTCGCTGATTTTCTTCGTCATCCTCATGGGGATGATGGTGGTGTTTGCGTTCCAGTACCGCCGCCAGCCCGGCGTTGCGCCGGAGATCAGCCCGTCGCACCACACCGGGCTTGAGCTGACGTGGTCGATCGTGCCGACGATCCTGATGGCGATCATGTTCTTCTGGGGACTCTACGAGTACATCCCGATGAAGGTGGCGCCGGGGGATGCCGAGATCGTGAACGTCACGGCCAAGCAGTGGGGGTGGGAGTGGGTGTACGACAACGGGGCGGGGACGCTGATGACCGAGCGGATCGCCGATGCCGAGTCGCCGGTGTTCGCGCTGCCGCTGAACCGGCCCGTGAAGTTCATCATGTCGAGCCAGGATGTGATCCACTCGCTCTACTTCCCGGCGTTTAGGACCAAGCGGGATGTGTTCCCCAACTTCTATACGAACCTTTGGGTGCAGCCGACGGTGGCGACGCACCGATGGGACGAGGCGGAGAAGAAGTTCCTGCCGATCAATCCCGCGGTGAGCAACGGGTTCTACCTGGCGTGCGCGGAGTACTGCGGCGACCAGCACTCGCAGATGTGGGCTCGGATCCTCGTGCTCTCGGATGGGGACTATCAGCGGTGGAAGGACATGCAGGCGGACACGATCAGCATCCCGCTGGGCAAGCTCGGCGAGACGCTGCGGAGCACCAAGGGCTGCGCTGCATGTCACAGCGTCGAT
>JBIPMO010000052.1:0-13882 GCA_044369085.1 Phycisphaerales bacterium | reverse complement strand
GGTCGGGGCGGTCATCATGAGCGCGGCCTGCCTGCTCGCCGCAACGGTGGGGCAGAACGTGTGCGATCCTTCGCCCGCGGGGGCGGTCGTTTCGTCGCTGTGGGGCGAGCTGAACTTCGCGGGCGATTCGGTGGCGGTGAGCGGGGAGACAGCGGTGGTGGGCGTGCCCATGTACCAGCCGCCGGGCGGGCCCGCATCCGCCGGTGGCGCGTTCGCGTACCGGCTCGAAGGTGGGGTGTGGGTCGAGGAGGGCTTTCTGGGTGTGCCGACCGCGCGCTCGGGGGATCGCGCGGGGTTCGCGGTGGCGATTGATGGGGATGCGGCGGTGGTTTCCTCGCCATATCGGTCCGGGTTCTCGGGGGAGGTGTTCGTGTATCGGCGTCGCGCGACTGCCGAGGGGCCGCGGTGGGAGGTGGAGGCGAACATCAAGCCGCCCGAGGATGGGTCGCTTTTCGGGCACGATGTTTCGATCGATGGGGATGTGCTGGCGATCGGTCAGCCATACGCCGATGGATCGGCCGAGGGCTGCGTGCAGGTCTATGTGCGCACGGGCGGCCAGTGGCGTCACGCGGCCCGGGTGCGGGCGTCCGGGGCATCGGCGTTCGACCTGATCGGGACTTCGGTGGCTCTGCGGGGCCGCTGGCTCGTGGCGGGGGCGCCGCTTGAAACGCGCTTCCCGAGCTTCGGCAGCGCGTATGTGTTTGAGCGCACCGATGTGGGGTGGGTGCAGCGCGGCAGGCTGATCCCCGATGGTGCTGTCTTTGAGGATCAGGCCGGGCATGATGTCGCGGTGGACGAGCCCTACCTGGCGATCGCATCGACTCAGGCGTACGGGCTCTACGGTCGCGTGTGGATCTACCGCTACGACGGTGCGGAGTGGATGCAGGAACGGACGCTGGCACCGCCTGAGAGCCCGCGGACATCGGCGATCCGGCAGTTCGGGTCGGGGATTGCGCTGCGGGGCAACCGTCTGGCGGTGGGCGCGCCGTGGTGGGACCGCGATGGAGGGGTGTTCGGGTACGAACGCACCGATCAAGGGTGGATCTTGTCCTCGGTGGTCGGCCACGCCGACTTGTCGGGCGAAGGGTTGGAAGTGATCGATCTTGGGCGCACTGTGGCGCTGGATGGCGATCTGGCGGTGTCGGGCGCGCCGTTCACGCGCTTCGGCAAGCTCTTCACCGGTGGCGCGATGGCGGTGCGGTTTCCGGCGCGGGCTTTCGGACTGATCGAGCAGCCCGCGGACCAGCCGCTCGTCAGCGCGGGCGACGGAGCGTCCTTCGGCGTGTCTGCATCGGGGCCGGGGATGCTCGATTATCAGTGGATGCTCGAAGGGGTGCCGCTGGTTGATGATGATCGCATCAGCGGCTCGCGCACCCCGCGGCTCGTCATCGCTGGATCTGAGGCCGCGGATTCGGGGGAGTACCGCTGCATGGTCTCGTCGAGTGAGTGCGGCGAGCGGGTTTCGGGGCCCGCGTACCTTTACTTCGGCGACTGCGTGCGCATCGAGGAATCCCCGGCCGCCGTCACGATCGAAGCGGGCAGCGCGGCGATGTTCACGGCATCGGCGAGCGGCCTCGCGCCTGTCGCGTACCAGTGGTACCGGTCGGGGTCGCCGCTGCGGGACGATGAGCGGATCTCTGGGTCGGCGACGCCGAAGCTGACGCTGGCGAGCACCCTGCCGGAGGATGCGGGGGCGTACTCGTGTGTCGCGACATCGCGCTGCGGCGCCGCTTCATCGGGCCGCGCGACGCTGGAGTTTGTTCCTTGCGCCGAGGTGGTGCGTGAGCCCGAGAGCGCCAGCGTGTACGAGCGCGATCTGGGAACACTGAGCATCGTCGCGGCGGGCACGCTGCCGCTCACATATCAATGGACGCGGGACGGGGCGCCTCTGAGCGACGACGGCCGCGTGCGTGGGACGGCCACACCCACGCTGGTGATCCACCCGCTGAGCCGCGATGACAGCGGGGTGTACGCGTGCGTTGTTTCGTGCGGCTATACGGCGGAGGTGTCGCTGGGAGCGACGATCACGGTGAACATCCGCCCGTGCTTCGGCGATGCCAACCATGACCGAGGGGTCGATCTCGTGGATGTGACGGCGGTGCTCTCGAACTACGGGCGGGTGTACGACGCGGGCGGCGGGCAGGGGGACGCCGATCTGAACCGCGTGGTGGATTTCATGGACATCGCCTCGGTGCTCGCGAACTTCGGGGATGCCTGCGCATCCTGATGCGGGGCGCGTATGGTTCCCACCGATACCCCAGGAGTTCGCCGCATGCGCCGGATGCTTTCAATCGCGTTTGTAGTCGCAGGTCTGTTGCCCGTGTCGCGCGGCCTGGGCGCGGACGAGCGTTGGATGGTGGTGATGCTGGATGGGAAGAAGCTGGGTCTCGCCGTGGAGCGTGAGACGGCGGACCCGCAGGGCAACACGGTCACCAGCGCCTCGATGATGTTCGGCATGCAGCGCATGGGTCAGGCGGTGTCGCTGGGCATCGCGACCGAGTTCATCGAGGCCAAGGACGGGACGCCACTGAAGATGACGAGCAGGCAGGATCTGGGGGCGACGAGCGTGGTGGAGAGCTACGAGTTCATCCGCGGCTTTGCGGGCAACGAGGTGATCCACATCACCAGCAGCCAGGGGCGAGACACGCGCCGGCAGCGGCCGTGGCCCGAGGGGGCGTGGCTGACACCCGTCGCCGCGCGGAGCGAGGTCGAGCGGCGCCTGACGGCGGGCGAGGCGACGTTCGCGGTGACGACGCTCGATCCGACGGTGGGGCTGACGCCGGTGGTCACGACGTACGCGGTCGTTGGCCCGAAGGACATCGAGGTGTTCGGCAAGACGGTGCCCGCGGTGCAGTGGACGGTGTCGCAGTCGGCGATGCCCGGGGTGAGCAGCAGCGAGTTCGTCGATGCGCACGGGCGCACGCTGCGGTCGGAGATCGAGCTTGGCGGGATGAGACTGACATTGCTCGCTTCCGAGAAGGAGCTGGCGCTTTCGCCGTTTGATCCCCCCGAGCTGATGGCCAATACGCTCGTGACGCCGACGGGAGTCAAGATCGAGGATGCGAGGCGCGCGAAGCGGGCTTCGTACGTGCTGTCGCTCGGCGATGGCGATGCCGGGGCGCTGGAGCTGGTGCCCGGTGCCGGGGCGCAGCGGATGGAGAGGCTTGGCGAGCGGCGCGTGCGCGTGACCATCGAGGCGGGGCGCTCGAGCCCCGCCGTTGCCGACGCGAAGGACCAGCGATTCACGGCCGCGAGCACGATGATCGATTCGGACGACCCGATGGTGAAGCAACTGGCGATGGATGTGCTCGGGCGCATCAAGGGCGATGCCCGTCAGCGGGCCGAGGCGCTGCGCGAGGCGGTCAGCGGGCACATCCGGTCGGCGAACCTGGGTGTGGGGTTGGCGACGGCTTCGGAGGTGGTGCGGACGCGCACGGGGGACTGCACGGAGTATGCCGTCCTGCTCGCGGCGGTGCTGCGGGCCGCGGGGATCCCGAGCCGCGTGGTGAGCGGGGTGGTGTTCGTCGATGAGCTCGCGGGCGCGCAGCGCGTGTTCGGCTACCACATGTGGGCGCAGGCGGTGGTCCCGGGCGCGGGGGGCGAGCCGGTTTGGATCGACCTTGATTCAGCGATTGCGACGCCCGAACTGGGCGGCATCGACGCGACGCACATCGCGCTGGCGGTGACGAGCCTTTCGGAAGACGACGCGATGGGGTCGATGGCCGCGATGGTGGGGGTGCTTGGTCGGCTGGCGATCGAGGCCGAGCGCGTGGAGCACTGAAGCTCCCGCGTGTTCCTGCGGGCGAAGCCCAAGGATGTACCATCGCGGGTGTGAGCGACCTTCCCTCCATCCCGAAGCGTGATCCGCGCGGGCACAAGGGGACGTTCGGCACGGTCGCGGTGCTTGGGGGGGCGGCGCATCGCGCGGGGGAGGACGGGCCGGGATCGGTGATGGTCGGTGGCCCGGCGTTCGCGGCGCTGGCCGCTCTGCGGAGCGGGTGCGGGCTGGCGCGGCTGGCGATGCCCGAGCCGGTGCTCGCGGCGGCACTGGGGCTCGCGCCTTCGGCGACCGGGCTGGCGCTCGCGGTTGCGCATGATGGCGATCTGGTGGCGCACCTCGCCGCGGCTGCGATCGATGGTCTGATCGATGATGCTCGCTGCCTGGTGATCGGGCCCGGGCTGGGGGTCAGTCCCGGCGCGGAGGCGGCGGTGCTGCGGGCGGTGCTGCAGCAGACGGCCGCGGTGGTGGTGGATGCGGACGGGCTGAACAATCTCGCGGCGGTCCCTGGGTTTCAACTGGAACTGCGGGCCTCGGCGGTGCTCACGCCGCACGTCGGCGAGTTCCGGCGGCTCGCGGCCGCGCTGGGGGTGACCGAGGACCCGGTGGCCGAAGCATCGCGACAGCGGGCGTGCCTCGCGGTGGCGCAGAAGCTCGGCTGTGTGGTGGTGCTCAAGTCCTCGGCCACGGTGGTGTCTGATGGGATCGATGTGTGGACGCACGACGCGGCGAACGCGGCGCTGGCGACGGCGGGGTCGGGGGATGTGCTGGCGGGGCTGATCGGCGGGCTGATCGCGCAGTTTTTCCGCCCGGAGCTCGCGAGCATCGATCCGGAGAAGCGGGCGGGCGCGGGGGCGCTTTCGTTGTTTGACTGTGCGCGGGTCGGTGTCGCGGCGCACTCGCGGGCGGGGTCGAACTGGTGCAGGCGCACCGGCGCCACAGGCGGGCTGCTGGCGCTCGACCTGATCGAAGAGTTGCCGATGGTGATCGAAGGAATGAGACGAAGCTGAAGGAGGCGATCATGGACCTGACTCGACGTCGATTCTTCGGGCTCGCCGCGCTGGCGGCGGCGGCATCGCAGGTTCAGGGGCAGGAGGGGCGCAAGCCCGCTCCGGGCGCGCTCGTCGGCGCGGGCGGGCCGATCGCGATCTCCTCGGGCAACGGGCTGGCGGCGACCACGCGGGCGCTCGAGCTGCTGCGGGCCGGGGCGGATCCGCTCGATGCGGCGGTCGAAGGGGTGCGCATCGTCGAGGATGACCCCAACGACAACACCGTCGGGCTCGGGGGTTTGCCCAACGAAGAGGGGATCGTGGAGCTTGATGCATCGGTGATGCACGGGCCGATGCACCGGGCCGGCGCGGTCGCGGGGCTGCGGAACATCAAGAACCCGGCATCGGTCGCGCGAGAAGTGGCGCGGCGGACCGACCATGTCCTGCTCGTGGGCGAGGGGGCGCTGAAGTTTGCCAAGCGCATGGGGTTCAAGGAAGAGGACCTGCTGACGGAGGCCTCGCGCGAGGCGTGGTTGAAGTGGCGAGCGACGCTCTCGCGCGATGATGACTGGCTGCAGGAGGATGAGTGGGACCTGCCCGGGAAGATGCCCGCGAGCCGGGGCGAACGGCCAGATGCGGAAGACAAGCCCGGCGTGGTCGGCCGTGCGGCGGCGCTCGCAGCGCGCGGGGTTGAGTTCACCACGGGGACGATCCACTGCTCGGCGCTGACGGCGGGGGGCGATCTGGCCGGGTGCACGACGACGAGCGGGCTTTCGTGGAAGCTGCCGGGCCGCATCGGCGATTCGCCGATCATCGGCGCCGGGCTCTACACCGACAACGCGGTGGGTTCGGCGGGGGCGACTGGGCGGGGCGAGGCGGTGATCCAGGTGAGCGGCGCGCGGACGATCGTGGCGCGGATGGAAGCGGGGGATTCGCCGACCGAGGCGTGCCTGTTCGTGGCCCGGATGATCGTTGACCGCACGCGGCTGAAGCGGCTGCAGGATGCGAGCGGTCGGCCCGCGTTCAACGTGACGCTGTACGCGCTGCGGAAGGATGGGGCGTTCGGATCGGCGTGCATCTACAAGGGCGGGACGTTCGCGGTCAGCGATGCCAACGGCAACCGGCTCGAAGAGAGCGCGTTCCTGTACGAGAAGCAGGGCTGAGCAGGATTGGCGCGCGACCGCCGCTCGCGGAGGCTGGCCGGCATGGAACTGACGACGCTGCGTTACTTCGCCGCCATCGCGTCGGCGGGTCACATGACCCGGGCGGCGCGTTCGCTCGGCGTGACGCAGCCGGCGCTGTCGAGCATGCTGCGCAAGCTCGAGGACGAAGTTGGGGCGGCGCTGCTGCACCGCACGGGGCGGGGCGTGGAGCTGACCGATGCGGGCCGGGCGTTTCTTCAGCACGCTGAGGCCGCTCTGCGACAGGCGGATGCAGCGCGGACGGCGGTGAAGCAGGTGATCGGGCTGGAGCGTGGTTCGATCCGGCTCGGCGGCGGGGCGACGGCGATCACCTACCTTGTGCCGCGGACCGTCTCGCGGTTCCGTCGCGAGCACCCGGGCGTACGCTTCTACATGCGTGAGGCGGGGTCTGGAGCGGTGGCGCAGAGCGTGCTCGCGGGCGAGCTTGACCTTGGGATCGTCACGCTGCCGCTGATCGCACCGGGCGCGGGGGAACTGGTGGTGACGCCGTGGGTGGATGACGAGCTGAGGCTGATCGTTCCGCCGCGGAGCGAGCTGTCTGCTCGGAAGTCGTTCAGGTGGAGCGACCTGGCCGGGCGATCGGTGGTGGCGTTCGAGGCGGGATCGGCGGTGCGCGAGGTGATCGACCGGGCGGCGATGGCGGCGGGGGTAGCGCTGAACGTGGTGATGGAGCTGCGCTCGATCGAATCGATCAAGCAGATGGTGGGCGCGGGGATCGGGGTTGGCTTCGTGTCGAAGTTCGCTCTGCGTCCCAACGAGGGGCTGGCGTGCCGGGATGCGAGACTGGCTCGCAGCCTGGCGCTGGTTCGGCGCAAGGACCGCCTGCCCGGCGAAGCGGCTCGCGAGTTCGAGCGGGCGCTGTCCGGGGCCCCCAAGTCATAAGCAGGATCTATTCAACACGTCAGCATGATTGATTCGACTCATGCCAAAGAAGGGCTATCGTTCCGTCAGATTCGCACGCACCGGAGCACCGACCCATGGCCACGCGCAACCCGTTCAACTCCAAGAAGACCCTGTCCACGAAGCACGGCTCGTACACCTACTACGACCTGAACGCCCTGACTGCCCAGAAGGTCGGGCATGTCGAGCGCCTGCCCTATTCGATCCGCGTGCTGCTGGAGGCGATGCTCCGGAACGTGGATGGGTTTGTTGTGACGAACGACGATGTGATCGCTCTGGCCAACTGGAACGCCAAGAAGCCCGAGCAAGCGGAGATCCCCTTCATGCCCGGGCGCGTGGTGCTGCAGGACTTCACGGGCGTGCCCTGCGTGGTGGACCTGGCGGCGATGCGCGATGCGATGAAGAAGCTTGGCGGCGATCCCAACGCGATCAACCCGCTGGTGCCCTGCGATCTGGTGATCGACCACAGCGTGCAGGTGGATGCCTTCGGGTCGGCGACGGCGCTCACGATCAACGCGCAGAAGGAGTTCGAGCGCAACAACGAGCGGTACGAGTTCCTGAAGTGGGGTCAGCAGAGCCTGCGGAACTTCCGGTGTGTGCCGCCCGCCACGGGGATCGTGCACCAGGTGAACCTTGAGTACCTGGCCAGGGCGGTGTGGACGCGCGAGATCGATGGCGAGGTGGTGGCGTACCCCGATTCGTGCGTCGGGACCGACAGCCACACGACGATGATCAACGGGCTGGGCGTGGTCGGCTGGGGCGTGGGCGGGATCGAGGCCGAGGCGGTGATGCTCGGCCAGCCCGTGTACCTGCTGACCCCGGAGGTGATCGGGTTCAAGCTGACGGGCAAGCTGCCCGAGGGATCGACCGCGACGGACCTGGTGCTGACGGTCACGGAGATGCTGCGTAAGAAGGGCGTGGTCGACAAGTTCGTTGAGTTCTTCGGGCCGGGGATCGCGGCGCTCTCGGTGCCCGACCGCGCCACGATCGCGAACATGGCCCCCGAGTATGGCGCGACCATCGGGTTCTTCCCGATCGACAGCGTGACGCTGGACTTCCTCCGCTTCACCGGGCGCGATGAGGCGACGGTCGAGCTGGTCGAGAAGTACAGCAAGGCCCAGGGGCTGTTCTGGTCGCCGGGGGTGGCGGACCCCGAGTTCACCGATGTGCTCGAGCTTGACCTTTCCACGGTGCAGCCCAGTCTCGCCGGGCCCAAGCGCCCGCAGGACCGCGTGCTGCTCAAGAGCGTGAAGAAGGAGTTCACCGAGGGGCTGACAGCGCCCGTGGGCAACAAGGGGCTGGGCGTCGCGGCGGAGAAGGCCGGTTCGGTCGGCACAGTCAAGCACGCGGGCGGCGGGGAGAGCAAGATCGGTCATGGCGCGGTGGTCATCGCGGCCATCACATCCTGCACGAACACCAGCAACCCGGATGTGATGATCGCGGCCGGGCTCGTGGCGCGCAAGGCCCATGCGCTGGGGCTCAAGAGCAAGCCCTGGGTCAAGACATCGCTGGCCCCGGGGTCGAAGGTTGTGACCGAGTACTTCGACAAAGGCGACCTGACGAAGGACCTGAACGCGATGGGCTTCCAGACCGTGGGCTACGGGTGCACGACGTGCATCGGCAACTCGGGCCCGCTGCCCGATGAGGTCGAGGCGGCGATCAAGGAAGGGGATCTGGTCGTCGCGAGCGTGCTGAGCGGCAACCGCAACTTCGAGGGGCGCGTGCACCCGAACGTGAAGGCGAACTATCTGGCGTCGCCCCCGCTCTGCGTCGCGTACGCGATCGCGGGCAGCGTGACGATCGACCTTGCGACCGAGCCGCTGGGGACGAGCAAGGACGGCAAGCCCGTGTACCTGAAGGACATCTGGCCCACGCACGCGGAGGTGCTGGCGCTCAAGGCGATGTGCACGACGCCCGACCAGTTCCGGACGCAGTACGGGCACGTGTTCGATGGCAACCCGACGTGGAACGCGGTGCCCGTATCCAAGAGCGAGCTGTACGGCTGGAGCGCCAAGAGCACGTACATCCAGAACCCGCCGTACTTCGAGGGGATGGGCGTGCAGCCCGCCGCGCTCAAGCCGATCACGGGGGCGCGGTGCCTGGTGTCGGTGGGCGACAGCGTGACGACCGACCACATCTCGCCCGCGGGTGACATCGCCGAGAAGAGCCCGGCGGGGCAGTACCTGGCGAGCCTGGGGGTGCCGCGCAGCCAGTTCAACAGCTACGGCAGCCGCCGCGGCAACGACCGTGTGATGACGCGCGGGACGTTCGGCAACGTGCGCGTGAAGAACAAGCTGACCGATGAGGGCGGCAAGCCGCGCGAGGGCTGGTGGACGCGCGACTTCTCGAACAAGGGCGACGGCAGGACGATCGTTGCGATCTACGACGCCGCGATGAACTACAAGGCCCAGGGAACACCGCTCGTGATCCTGGCGGGCAAGGACTACGGCATGGGCTCATCGCGCGACTGGGCGGCCAAGGGGACGAACCTGCTCGGCGTGCGAGCGGTGATCGCCGAGAGCTTCGAGCGCATCCACCGGTCGAACCTGGTGGGCATGGGCGTGCTGCCGCTGTGCTTCAAGGCCGGGCAGAGCACCGCGAGCCTGGGGCTTGATGGCACCGAGGTGTTCGACATCGTGGTGCCGGTGCCGCTGGAAGCACGGTGCGCGATCAAGGTGAAGGCGACCAAGACGCAGGGCCCGGATGCGGGCAAGGCGACGGAGTTCGAGGCGCTGTGCCGGATCGATACGCCGGTCGAGGTGACGTACTACGAGAACGGCGGGATCCTGCACACGGTGCTGCGGAAGATGCTGAACGAGAGCAAGAAGGCGGTGGGGGTGTGATGGCGCGAGCCTCAGTAACAAGGTAGTCCATGGACCTCGAACTCCTCAAAGTCATCCTCCAGTCCGTCTCGACGCTCTCGCTCGTCGGCGGCGTGGTCTACGCCGCGTTCCAGCTCAAGGCGCACCAGCGGGCTCAGCACGTGGCGAACTTCACGAAGCTGGTCGAGATGCAGATGCAGCTCCGGCGGATGCGCGTGGATGACCCTTCGCTCGCGGCGATCTATGCGCACGATGTGCGGCACCTGGATTCGGACCGCGAGATCCGCGAGCACTTCATGAACCTGATGCAGGTGTCGGTGTTCGAGGTGGTGTGGTTCGCGCACAAGCACGGGCAGGTGCCCGCCGACTACTTCGAATCGTGGGTGGCGCGGATGCGCGAGATCGCGGCCGAGCCCTCGTTCCGCCGCGCGATGGACTCCCACAACATGAAGATCCTGCACGATGAGTTCGAGCGCTACATCAAGGAGATGGTGCGAGCCACGCCCGAGCGGGCGGGGTGAATCGCCGCGGCGATCTTCGCTCTTGTATGTGGGGGATCGCGGCGATAGCGTGCGGGCATGCACATCGCCAGAACCGTTGCGGTGCTCTCGATCGGGCTGCTCACGCTGTGCCGGGCCATCGCCGCGCCGCCGGCGCCGCTGCTCGCACCGGTGTCGCCCGAAGACGCGGCGGCGGATCTGAATGAACTGATCGCCGTGTTCGCCGAGGTGCATCCGAACGCATTCTGGGCGCGTCCCGAGGAAGCGGTTCGGAACGATGCCGCGATGATCGCGAGCGAGGCCCCGATGCCTTTGCTGGAGTTCTTCCGGCGGGCCCAGTTGCTGGTGGTATCGCTGGATGATCCCCACTCGTGGGTGAACGTGCCCGGCTGGACGACGCACCGCGATGGCGGCGGGCCGGTCATGCCGATGGACCTGAAGTTCAGCGAGTCCGGCGCCGTGGTGGTGTTCTCGCCGGATGAGGCGTCGTTGCCGCGCGGCGCCCGCGCGATGAGCATCAACGGCGAGCCGGTCGCGGCCCTGATGTCGCGGTTCCGCCCGCTGAGCGGGGCCGCGGATGATCCCTTTGGACTCGAGGACCTGTCGTTCAAGTTCCGCAGATTCTGCTGGGCGTTCGAGGGTTGGGGGGAGTCGTTCGAGGTCGCGTTCGTGGGCCCAAGTGGTGGTGATGGAAGCGCAACGCTCCGCGGTGTCAGCGCGGAGGAGTATGCGCGGCTCAAGAAGCAGGCCGTGGTGATGGACGCCGAGCCGTACAGCTTCAGCATCACCCCCGATGGCTTTGGGCTGATCGAGTTCCGGTCCTGCATCGAGCCGGAGCGCATGCTGAAGTTCATCGATGAGGTGTTCGCGAGGCTCAAGCATGAGTCGATCCCCGGGCTCGTGATCGATGCTCGCGACAACACCGGGGGCGGTGACGATGTCTGGCGGCCGCTTGTGCAGCACTTCGCGGATAAACCCTTCTCGGCCTACGCGGGCTCGCGCTTCCGAGTGTCGCAGCGCATCAAGGACAAGAAAGGGCGGGAGGAGTTCATCAATGGCTACGGCGACAGAGCATGGGAAACTCCCGCCGGTACCTGGATCGACTACCGCACCGAGCCCGACGATCTGACGCCGCCGAGTGACAGTCCGCTGCGGTACACGGGCCCGGTGTGTGTGCTGGCGGGGCCGCGGACGTTCTCGAGCGGCATGTCGTTCATCGCGGCGGTGAAGGCGTACGGGCTGGGGACGGTCATCGGTCAGGAGACCGGCGGGCGCGTCAAGGGGTTCGGCCAGTGGGTGGAGTTCGCGCTGCCAAGGACGAAGATGACCATCGCGGTCTCGACCAAGGAGTTCATCGGCGCGGTGGATGTTCCTTACCGCCGCGGCGTGCCGCCCGATATCGCTGTCGGCGACGATCCGGCGGCGCTGCGCTACTCCGCCGGCGATGCCGCATACCAGGAGGCGGTGCGTGTGCTGCGGGCGAAGAGCGGCCGGGCCGCGCCGGAGTGATCCCCGCCGGGCACCTGATCAGCGTTGTGGCGTGGGAGGTTCATCGGCGCTCTCGTAGCGGATCCACTGGAGCGCTGCGCCGACACCGGCCATCAGTCCCGTCTGGTCGACGATGAAGATCTCGAAGCCTTCCTCGAACGATGGGTTGCGGACGGCGCCGCCGGTGCCGACGACGCCCGCGACGGCCATGCCGGGGCGGAACATGTCGAGCTGCAGGGCCCGGAAGGTTGGCTTGTCTTTCACGATAATGAGCATGCGGCAGGTGGTGAAGCCGGCCTGCACACCCATGGATGTGCCGTCTATCACGACCCAGCCCACGTGATTGCGCGGCGGGGTGAACACCGCGCCGCGGGCCCACTGCCCGCCGCCGATGAGGGTGCCCCACTGGGCCGCATCGGGGAAGACGATGTAGGCCGGGGCGGCGCGGAGCTTCTCGCGGAGGCCCGGCGTGTTGCGCTCGAACCACGCCGACTGCGCGATGGAGCGCGTGAGGAAGTCCGACCGGTCCTCGGGCGGCGGGGCGACGGAGCAGCCCGCGAGCCCGGCGAGCAGCAGCAGCGCGATCGCGATGTTGCCCCCCCTCATGCGGTCCCCCTCAGATCTGCTCGGCGGTGCGCCCCATCTTGCCGAAGAAGCGCACCGTGTTGCGATTGATGGCGGCGTGGAAATCGGGCCAGGCCATGCCGCGCTCCTCGGCGATGCGGCGGGCGATGACGGCGGCGAACTTCGGTTCGTTGGGGCGCACACCGCGGTGCGGCTCGGGGGAGAGGAAGGGCGCATCGGTCTCGACCATCAGCCGATCGATGGGGACGAGGCGCATCGCCTCGCGCACATCGGCGGCGTTCTTGTAGGTCACGACGCCGGTGAAGCTGATCCACGCGCCGAACTCCAGGATCTTGCGGGCATCTGCGGGGGTGCCGGTGAAGCAGTGAAAGACGAACCGATCTGGTTGAAGCCGTGTCCGAGCCAGGATCGGGATCAGGTCATCGAACGCCTCGCGGCAATGCACCTCCACCGGCAGGTCGATCTCGGGCCTGCAGGACTCGATGAACGCCAGTTGCTCGTCGAGCACGGCTCGCTGCACATCGCGCGGCGGCTTGTCGTAGTGGTTGTCCAGGCCCAGCTCGCCCCAGGCGACGCAGCGCGGGCTGCGAGCGACGCGTCGGATGTTCTCCCACTGGTGCGGGCCCTTGTCGGAGTAGAGCGGGTGCACGCCCGCGGTGCACCAGACGTTGTCGAAACGCTCGGCGATGGCGAGTGCATCGAGGCAATCGCGGGTGGTTGTGCTGATGGTGATGCAGCCGGTGACCCCCGCATCCAACGCCGCGGCGAGCACCTCGGGCACACGGCCGGCGTAGTCGGGGAAGGTGAGATGGCAGTGGGTGTCGATCATGTGCGGTTGTAGCGTAGCGGACCAGCGCCGGGCGATTCGTGAGCGGAGTATGATCGCGCCCAGCGACCCACCCGATGGATTCAAGGAGACAGACATGCCCGCCGCCACTGCCGCTCGCAAGCGTTCCGGATCATCCAGCAGGTCTTCCAAGGGCGCGGGGCGGGGCTCGCCCATGGAGGCGCTGGCGACCGAACTTCGGGCGATCGCTCTGCTCTCTTCGGTGGGCAACGTGATCGGGTGGGACCAGGAGACCATGATGCCCGCCAAGGGGGCGGGTCTGCGGGCCGAGCAGCGGGAGGCCATCTCTTCGCTGGCCCACGAGCGGCGGACGAGCAGGAAGCTCGGCGACATGATCGCGGCCGCTGAGGCGTTCGCCAGCACCAAGGGCGACCCGCGCACGCTCGCGAACCTGCGCGAGATCCGCCGCGATTACGTCAAGGCGACGAAGCTGCCCGCTTCGCTGGTGGCGGAGATCACGCGGTGCTCATCGCTGGGCATGGAGGCCTGGAAGGATGCCCGCAAGGACTCGGATTTCAAGCGCTTTCTGCCCTGGCTGACCAAGACGATCGAGCTGTCGCGCGAGAAGGCGCGGTGCTACGGCGTGCCGCGGGGTGGCGAGGCGTACGACACGCTGCTCGACGAGTACGAGCCGGGGATGACGGCAGCGCGGACCGAGGCGGTCTTCGGCCCGCTGCGCGAGCGGCTGGTGCCGCTGATCGATGCGGTCGCGGCGGCCAGGAAGAAGCCGAGCGAGAAGCCGGCCCGGATCAAGACGCCCATCGACCAGCA
>JBIPMO010000051.1:0-13953 GCA_044369085.1 Phycisphaerales bacterium | reverse complement strand
TGGCGATCGAAACGACCAGCCGAAGGTTGGCCCGCACCAGGATGTCGCGAGCATCCGGGCAGGAGTCGTTGATCACCCGCCAACCCAGTTCCTTCTCCTGGTCGGGCGACAACAGCGCAATGTCATTGATCTGCCTCAGATAAAGCTGCAGATCGGTTTCCAGTTCAGCCCTCGACATACGCCGCACATCCTGGCCGGCAGGCCTACCGAGTTGTCCTGGTTCTCACTCTCCGTGCACCGAGACTCCCCTTGGAGCGGGGAATCCTAGTCCTTGGAGGCCGCGCCCGCAATAGACTCTCACCAACGAAACAACGAACTAGGATTCGGCCCGCGCAAACCCTGCCTTGACACCCCGCCACCACCCCGGCAAACCGCCGCGGAACCCAGCCCGCCCACCCCTCCGAACCCATCCCCAGGGCCCCGCACACCCCTAGAATCGGACCGACCGAGAACAATGACCATCGACCTCACCAGATTGCTCCAGGACTGGCCCTACGAGCCGGGCCAGATCAACGTCCGCCTCATCCAGGGCGACGATGGCATGCCCAAGATCCAGATGAGGCTCGACCTCGGCGTCCTCCAGATGGAGGTCACCGGCCGACCCGATGGCCTCGAACCCAACTCCTGCGAGAGCCTCCTCGAATACTTCGAAAGACGAATCGAAGATGGCGGCGGCGCACCCCCCGGGCCAGCCGAAGACACCGACCCCGATGAGGCCGACCCCGCACTCCTCTCCGAAGATGAATGCCGCCTCCTCCGCGAAGAAGCAGTCCAGTTCTACCACCGCTACATCAGCCTCCTCGTCCTCGGCGATTTCGACGGCGTCATCCGCGACACCTCACGCAACCTCCGCGTCCTGGATGTCTGCAAGGCCCACGCCGAGAGCGATGAAGACCGCTCCGTCCTCGAACAGTTCCGCCCCTACATCACCATGATGCGCACCCGCGCCATGGCCAGCCAGATGGTCTCCGATGGCGAGGCCAAGGCCGCCCTCTTCTTCATTGATGAGGGCCTGGAGACCATCCGCAAGCAGTACGAAGACCAGGGCCGATCCGCCGACCTCGAAGAAAGCAGCGAGATGCAGCTCCTCCGCGGCATGCGCGATGAGCTCGCCACCAAGCTCCCCGCCAGCCAGAAGGCCGAGCTCCGCGACCGCCTCCGCAAGGCCCTCGATCAGGAAAACTACGAGCTCGCCGCCATCCTCCGGGACGAACTCAAAATGCTCAGGGAAGAGGGGAGACCGGAGGGGCCGTGACCTCCCCGGCCATCGTCTACCTCGTCTGCCACCAGACCAAGTACCTCGATGTGGTGCTCGCGGGCCTCGCGCGCCAGACACGCCGCCCCGACCTCATCGTCGTCTCCTGCGATGTCGACCGCCCGGACATCGGCCAGCTCATCGAGCGCTGGGCCCCGCGCGTCGGCACACCCCTCGCCTGGGTCCGCCGGGCCCACCACGGCATCGCCCGCTGCTCGCAGGTCCGCAACAACGCCGCCCGCTACATCATCCGCGACCTGGGCATCACCGATGGCCGCCTCATCCAGCTCGATGCCGACATGCTCGCCACCCCCACCCTCGTCGAGCAGCACGAAACCCTCGGCCGCGAAACCCACCTCGTCTACCCCTACCGCGCCGATGTCCCACGCGAACAGAGCGAAGCCCTCACCGGCGATGCCATCCTCGCGAGCCAGGCCATGCCGCAGCTCACAACCGAGATCCTCGCCAAGCTCGCCAAGCGCGACCGCCGCTACCGCCGCCAGCTCTTCTTCCGACGCTTCGGCCTCGGCCCGCGCCACAAGCCCAAGCTGCTCGGCAGCAACTGGTCGGCCCCCATCAGCATCTGGCGCGAGCTCAACGGCTTCGACGAGCACTACCAGGGCTGGGGCTTCCTCGATGACGAGTTCGCCCGCCGAGCCGCCCGCGCCGGCTTCCGCTGCACCCCCGCCTGCGCTGCCATCATCGGCTTCCACCTCTGGCACCCCACCCGCCAGCCCACGGGCCCCATGTCCGACAACCCCAACCACCAGCGCTTCATCCGCACCGACCTCCCCACCCGAGCCGAGCACGGCCTCGACAACGAAGTCCCCCAGCACCCCGTCAGCGCCACCCTCTTCCAGCCCTGAAAACAATGAAGGCCGCAGCGCTTCCGCGCCGCGGCCCTGGTGCACAGGAGAGTTTCAAATCAGGAGGAATCAGCCGCGGCATCACGCGCCGTGGCGCGCTCCGCCGCCATCAGCAGCTCAGGCCGCCTTGCGGCTGCTCTTCTTGTAGAACGAGAACGAGTAGTTCCCGTAGCTCGGAGCGGCCTTCTTCGCGTACTTCTTGCTGTAGGCCTTCTTGGCCGAGCTCTTCTTGGCGGTGCTCTTCTTGGCCTTGGGGGTCGCCTTCTTGGCGTACTTCTTGGTCGTGGCCTTGCGGTACGACTTGGTCGTCTTCTTCGCAGCGGGCTTGTACTTCTTGGTCGCCGTGCGCGTGGACTTGGTCCAGCGGTTCGAGGGCTTGCGAGCCGAGGTCCGCGTGGCTTTGCGAGCCGTGCGGCGCGTCGTCCGTTTGGTGGCGCTGCGAGACGAGGTGCGGCGGTTCGAGGTCGGCATGGTTTCGACTCCGTTCGGTGGGTCGCCGGCGCATCACGCGCCAAGGCGTTGCGTACAGACGCGCCTTCGGGCACACCCCGACGGCGCCGCGGGACCGGCCGCTCCGCCCATGGAACGAGGTCCCCGATGTTCGCTTTTCGTCCTCACCACCGCCCCTCATCAGCGCGATGATCGGATTCGCGCTTATTTCCCAAGAATTCCCACACTCGCCACGCCCGCGAACGCCACCGGCCGACCCCTATACTCCCGACCCGCGCCGACGCGACACCGCGAAACACCCCGGATTTCAAGGAGCGAGCACCCATGCCCTGGACGGTGGCAACCCCATGGTCGCCTGAATCATGGAAGACCAAGATCGCCGCGCAGCAGGTCGTCTACCAGGACCGCGAAGCTGTCGATACCGCCGTCAACCGGCTCCGAGAACTCCCCCCGCTCGTCACCAGCGGAGAGATCGAGCGCCTCCGCGAGCACATCGCCGATGCCCAGGAAGGACGCCGCTTCCTCCTCCAGGGAGGCGACTGCGCCGAGACCCTCGCCGATTGCCGACCGGATGTCATCGCCGCCAAGCTCAAGATCCTCCTCCAGATGTCCCTCGTCCTCGTCCACGGACTCAAAAAGCCCGTCATCCGCGTCGGCCGATTCGCGGGCCAGTACTCCAAGCCACGCTCCTCCCCCACCGAGAGCCGCAACGGCACCACCCTCCCCTCCTACTTCGGCGACCTCGTCAACCGCGCCGACTTCAACCCCGATGCCCGCACCCCAGACCCCGCCCACATGGTCACCGGCTACCAGCACGCCGCGCTCACCATCAACTTCATCCGCTCGCTCATCGATGGCGGCTTCGCCGACATCCACCACCCCGAGTACTGGGACCTCCGCTTCATGCACCACGCCGACCTGCCGGAAGACCTCCGCCGGCAGTACGCCACCATGACCCGCGGCCTCTCCGAAGCCCTGCGCTTCATGGAAATCCTCGGCGAGACCAGCGTCGATGACCTCACCCGCGTCGAGTTCTTCACATCCCACGAGGGCCTCAACCTCCTCTACGAGAGCGCCCAGACCCGACCCGTCCCACGCCGCACCGGCTACTTCAACCTCACCACCCACATGCCCTGGATCGGCGAGCGAACCCGTGCCCTCGACGGCGCCCACGTCGAGTACTTCCGCGGCATCCGCAACCCCATCGGCGTCAAGGTCGGCCCGAACTGCTCACCAGCCGACCTCCTCAACCTCATCGATGCCCTCAACCCCGAGAACGAACCGGGCCGCCTCGTCATCATCCATCGCATGGGCGCTGCCAAGATCCAGCAGTCCCTCCCGCCCCTCCTCCAGGCCGTCCGCGACGCCGCGAGCCGCCCATCCAACAAGGGCCGCCCCCGCGTCCTGTGGATCTGCGACCCCATGCACGGCAACGGCCAAACAACGAGCACCGGCATCAAAACCCGATCCTTCGATGACATCCTCCGCGAACTCCAGTCCGCCATCGAGGTCCACCGCCGAGCAGGCACCATCCTCGGCGGTGTCCACTTCGAACTCACGGGCGAGGACGTCACCGAATGCCTCGGCGGAGCCGCGGGCGTCAGCGAGGCCGACCTCTCCACCAACTACGCCAGCCTCTGCGACCCCAGACTCAACTACCAGCAAGCCCTCGAAATGGCCTTCGCCATCGCCGGCCGAATGGGCTGAATGAACGAGCCCGGAACGACAGTGACGGGTGTCTTCCCGCCTCGAACGAGCCCGGAACGACAGTGACGGGTGTCTTTTCTCTCGTCTCCAGCCCCCTACTGCCCATTCAAAACATAATCCACCGCCGCACCAAACGACCGCTCATCATTGATCCACCTCGTGCTCCCATGAGTCGTCCACACCCGACGATCGGGAGTCACAAACCCCCGATCCCGCAACCGACGCGTCGCCTTCGCCTTGAACGCCGCGACCACGCGCTCAGGCGCTGCGTCGTCCGCGCGCACCACCACATGAACATGGTTGCTCCGCACATTCAGTGCCGAGATCACCCACCCAACCTCGAGCGAATGCTCGCGGATCGCCGCATCGACAACATCACGCTCCGTCTCGCTCATCACAAACGGCGCATGTTTGAGAGCGCCGGCCCGCCGCTCCCGCAGCGCCGCATCAGGAACAAGAAACGGCGTGCGCACGCGATTGTGCTCATCATCCACGCTCCCCCGCTCATCCCCATGCAGCCACGTCCCATACGTCGTCCACGTAAGAAAGTACGCGAGTGGAGAGGACATATGCGTGATGATAACAACGCTCGCAGGTACGCCCGGCCCGTCACTACCGTTCCGGGCTCGTTCAATGCACCGGAGCAGAAAGACCCCGCACAAGGGTGCCTCGAACGAGCCCGGAACGACAGTGACGGGTCTCCTGGAAGCCCCACAACCCCGCCCCCTCACCCATTCCCCTCACTCCCCCCCCCGCACCCCCGCCCACGCCTCCCGCATCCGCCTCGCCATGTCCTCCAGCGCGCTCGGAATCACCCGAACCTGCGCGCACACGCTCATGAAGTTCACATCGCCCGCCCACCGCGGCACCACGTGCACGTGGGCATGCTCGGGCACACCCGCCCCCGCCGCCGCCCCCTGATTCAACCCCACGTTCACACCCTGCGGCGAGAGCGCCCGCTCCACCAGCTCCACCGCAAGATCCACCAGCGACCACAGCTCCGACCGCTGCGCCTGCGAATAGTCGAGCAGCCGCCCCCGGCTCTCACCCAGACACACCAAGAGATGCCCGTTCGCATACGGGTACTTGTTCAACATGATCAGCCCGCCGCGATCATCGCTCGGCGCGGGCCCCGCGCCCGCCCCCACCTCCGCCCCAGTGCCGGGCATCCCCGTCCGCACGATCACGTGATTCTTCTGGTCCTCACCCGGATTCAAAAAGTAAGACCGCAAAAAGCACGGCGCTGCCACCGGCTTGCCCCCACCCCCCGGCCCCGCCCCCGAACCAGCCCCCGCCCCCGCTGTCACCTGCGAGCCGCCACGGTCCGCCGCGCTCAGCATGTCCATGTACGAGAGCCGCCACGGCGCATGCAGGTTCTGCGGCTGCGAAACGGGAGATTCCACTGAACGCCGGTCGCGAGAGTTCATGCAACGAGCATAGTGCGCACACCGCCCCCCCGAAGCCGAGGCTGAGGAGTCCGCGACGAAGCCTCGGGCTCTCCCCACGCAACCCCAACCCATCCGCACCGTTACACTGAATCCCCTCGCACGCGGCCCCATCGGTCGCCCCAAACACACTTCCGGGCACATCACTTCGGAGCAACCAACATGTTCGAATCAGTCCGGCTCGCATCCAGCGCATCCAAGTCCGCTGTCCTCGTGCTCGGCCACTTCAAGGGACAGCCGCTCGATAAGGACTCGGCCAGCCTCGATGTCGCGGGCGTCGCCGCCGCCGCTCTGAAGCGAGCCGAAGCCACGGGCGATGTCGGCCGCATCGTCGAGGCCTTCCCCGCCGCGGCCAAGGGCCCATCGCGCATCATCATCGTCGGCCTCGGTGACAAGACCAAGTTCGAACCGGGCCGCCTCCGCGATGTCGCCGCCGCCATCGGCCGCCGACTCGCCGCCACCAAGGAAGCCGCCGCGACCATCGAACTCGCCCACCCGCTCAAGTCCATCCGCGCTGACCTGGGCGATTGCGGATCGGCCTTCGGTGAGGGCCTCGGCCTCATCGCCTGGACCTGCGATGACTTCAAGGGCACCAGCAGAAACGGCCAGCGCCCCCGCCTCTCCCTCACCGCCTCCAACCCCGCCTTCACCATCGGCATCGAGCGCGGCATGGCCCTCGCCGAGTCGGCCAACCTCGCCCGCTCCGTCAGCCACACCCCGCCCAACATCTGCACACCGGCCTGGGTCGCCGCCAAGGCCCAGAAGCTCGCCCGCGAGACCGGCCTCAAGTGCACCATCATGAAGGGCGATGACCTCGAGCGCGAGCGCTTCACCGGCCTCATCAACGTCGGCAAGGCCAGCGAGAACCTCCCCTGCATGATCCGCCTCGAGTACCGCCCGCGCGGCGCTGCCAAGTCCGCCAAGCCCGCCGTCCTCATCGGCAAGACCATGACCTACGACTCGGGCGGCCTCTCCCTCAAAATCAACAACTCCATGCGCGGCATGAAACGCGACAAGGATGGCGGCTGCGCTGTCCTGGGAGCCATGCACGCCATCGCCACCGTCATCAAGCCCAAGCGCCCCGTCGTCGCCTTCCTCGCCGCCGCCGAGAACTCCATCAGCGATGAGGCCTACCGCCCCGATGACATCATCACCTACCGCAACGGCGTCACCGTCGAAGTGACCAACACAGATGCCGAGGGACGCCTCGTCCTCGCCGATGCCCTCTGCTACGCCTGCGAGAAAGAAGACCCCGCCTTCATCATCGACCTCGCCACACTCACCGGCGGCGTCGTCGTCGCCCTCGGCAGCACCTACGCGGGCATGTGGTGCGACGATGATGCCCTGCGAGCCAAGGTCGAGGCCGCCTCCGCCAAAAGCGGCGAGCGCGTCTGGCGACTCCCCCACCACGAGGAATACAAGGACATGATGAAGTCGGACATCGCCGACATCATCAACAGCAACCCCGAACGCAAGGCCCACCCCATCCAGGGCGCGGCCTTCCTCGCCTACTTCGTCGATGACAAGATCCCCTGGTGCCACCTCGATATCGCGGGCGTCCACGCCGTCGAGAGCGACAAGGGCCCCTTCGTCAAGAACAGCGCCACCGGCTGGGGTGTCCGCCTCCTGGCCGAACTCCTCGACGGCTGATCCCCCCCGACCCGCCCGAGCCCGCGCACCCGCGCTCGTATCATCAACGCGTGGCCAAGCGCCCCCAGACATCCGAGGACCTCGCCAAGCGCTTCGCCCGCACGCGCGCTGACCACGCCCACGAGACCGCCGAGGACTACGTCGAGGCCATCGCCCTCCTGATCGAGCGCCACGGCGAGGCACGCGTCGGCGACCTCGCCAAGCTCATGGGGGTCAGCCACGTCACCGTCTCGCGCATCGTCGGCCGCATCGCACGCGAGGGGCTCGTCGAGGCCGTCCGCTACCGCCCCGTCGCCCTCACCCCCGCGGGCCAGCGCCTCGCCGCCGCCGCCCGCGAGCGGCACGAGGTCGTCCTGGGCTTCCTCCTCGCCATCGGAGTCCCCCGCGAACAGGCCGAGATCGATGCCGAAGGAATCGAGCACCACGTCTCCTCCGAAACCATCGACGCCATGCGCCGCATCGCTAGCAAGGGCGCGCCATGACTCCAGACCCCACCCCCGCCCCCACCATCGTCCTCATGGGTCTCCGCGGATCGGGCAAGTCCACCATCGGCAGGCGCCTCGCCGCCGAACTCGGCATGGATTTCCTCGACCTCGACGATGCCACCGCCGCCGCCCTCGGCTGCCCAACCGTCCGCGATGCCTGGCAGACCCTCGGCGAGCCCGTCTTCCGAGCCGCCGAGTCCTACACCCTCGCCGAAGCGCTCACGGGCCCGCCGCGCATCATCGCCCTCGGTGGCGGAACCCCCACCGCCCCCGGCGCTTCCGACCTGCTCCTCACCGCCGCGCGCGAAGCACACGCCATCATCATCTACCTCAACGCCCCCCCCGACACCCTCCGAGCCCGCCTCGCCGCCGACCCCGCCACCACCCACGCGACCCGCCCATCCCTCACCGGCCGCGATCCGCTCGACGAGATCGAAGAAGTCCACGCCCGCCGCCACCCGCTCTACCACCAGCTCGCCACCCACATCATCGATGCCCAGGGCCACATCGCCGATGTCATCGCGCGCCTGCACAAAGTCATTCCTCGCACTTAGAAGCGATCCCACAACCACCAAGCGCCAAGCATCCCAACCGGATGCCCCGCGCGCCAAGCCTCGAAACCAAGAATGACTCCCTCCGCGCCCTCTGCGTCTCTGCGGTGAACACGGTCTGAGAGATCGCCCCCAACCCTCACGCCACGACGTCGATCAGAGCCAGCGCATCCCGCGCCTCGCTCTGCTGCTGCCGAGCCAGCACCGCCGTCTGCTCATCCGACTCCCGAACCGCCGCACGCTCGAGCACCTGCGCCTCGCGCAGCTCCGATTCCCGAGCCACGCGCTCCGCATCCCGCCGCTCGGTCTCCTCGACCTGCCGCCGACGCTCCTGCCGCGCCTCGATCTCGCGCCGCTCGGCCTCTTCAGCCTGCCGCTCCCGGCGCAGCTCCTCCGCCCGCCGCAGCGACTCATCGATCACATCCAGCAGCACGCGCGTGTTGCGATCCCGAGCCACCGCCGTCACCAGCCGCGCCTCCCCAGCCGTCAATCTCTGGATCCCGTGCTGCATCGCGCTCCTCCCCGAGCACGCAGCCCACGCCGCGGCCCGAGAACACGCGATCCATCGACCCGCCGCAGCCGCCGCTGAGGCAATCCCTGCGCACCCCGCGCAAGACGGTCCGTTTATTCCGTCTGTGACGGTTGCTCCGGCAACCCCTGCGCCATCGCCAGGCCCGCCCGCCTCACGACCCCGCCTGCCCCGCCTCGCTCCGCCCCAGCATCGACACCACCACCGCCGCCAGGATCAGCCCGAACGCCACCCCGTCATTCCACCGCAGCTTCTCTTTCAGCACCACCGCCGCGAACACCCCGAACACCGTCAGCGTGATCGCCTCCTGAATGATCTTCAGTTGCGGCGCTGTGAACGGACCCCCCTGCCCGATGTGCCCCAACCGGTTCGCGGGCACCTGCAGCACATACTCGGGCAGCGCAATAAGCCACGAAACCACGATCGCCATCACCAGCGGCCACGCCCTGTGCTTCAGGTGGTAGTACCACGCGAACGTCATGAAAACGTTCGATCCGACCAGCAGCGCAACGGTAACAATCACCTTGGACATTCCCCAAGGCTACCGACCCGCCCAGCACCGCGCAAGCGGACCATCAGATCAACTGATCTTCACCTCTGCGCCCTCTGCGTCTCTGCGGTGAACCCGCGTTCAACGAGCCTCTAGCGGTCGCGGAACCGGTGCTCCGCCGCACGCTCCAGCTTCGCCGCCGCCGCGTCGATCGCCGCGTAGTAGTCCTCGTGACGAGCCTCGACCACCAGAGCCTGCGAGTGCGCCACCTGCGCCACGATCCGGCAGCGCTTGTCCGCCGCCCCGTGTTTGCCGGCGTTCTCATCGGCGATCCGCACCGTCACCTCGACCACCCGCTGCGCCACATGCGCCAGTGCATGCGAAACCCGCTCCGTGACACGCTCCAGCATGCTGGGAGATGTCCGGATTGACCCGTCGAACAGTTTGACTCGCATCGTGTTACCCCTAAGCAGGAAAGAACACACACTTGTCTCTACGCCCAACCATCGCCCGGGTTTGCTTCTTCCGCCAATCGGACCCGCGATTTTCTCCCCCGTTCGCACCCCGTTCGCACGACCGGACTGCGACCGCCTCCTTCACACCCCACCCCCAACTGCCTACCCTCTCCGTATGGCCAAAGGACAGTACCTCTCCAACCACCAGCAGGGCATCGTCAAGCGTTACTACGACCACATCGACGCCGCCACGAGCCAGAAGCTCGCCGAGCTCGTCAGCGAGATTTACCTCGCCGAGGATGACAAGGCCGCCGCCCGCATGTGGAAGTCCGCCGCCACCGCCCTCGCGAAAACCCCCGCCGACCCCGCCAAGGTCGCCAAAATCATCGCCGCACGCGATGTGAAGCAGCTCGCCGAGGTCGTCGCCGCCCTCGCGCCGGGCGGCAAGCTCGCCCGCTGATCAGCCTGCACATACCCCGCGCCGCATCCGCTCCATCGCATCATCTTCACCAGCCCTGCTGCCGCGGAGCGGCACACGACTGTTGCCAGACCCCGCCGTCCCCGGCGCGGGTCTGGTCACGAGCCAAACAAATCCGCCGCCGCAACGCGGCGGGCGCGAACCCGCCCCATCCCCCCATCGCCCCCTCAAAAACGCAGCACCCAGAAGTCCACGCCGGCGGAGCGACAAAAGTGTGAATGACCAAGGGCACCAAAGCCCGTTCCATGCCTCCCTGAGCCCCTCCATCGGCGCGCCCGCCACTGCCTGATCGACTACAATCAAGATCCCCGTTTCGACCCTCATTTTCCGGGGTTTCAGGAAGCCTCACGCGATGACAGATCCCAACGCCGGCGCACCCGAATCCGCCTCGCCACTGCCCTCGGGCATCGGCGCTGTCGTCGATCTCCGCATCGAGGATGAGCTCAAGGACTCCTACCTCACCTACGCCATGAGCACCATCATGGACCGGGCCCTCCCCGATGTCCGCGACGGGCTCAAGCCCTCCCAGCGACGCATCCTCGTCGCCATGAACGACCTCAACCTCCGCCCCGGCAAAAAGCAGATCAAGTGCGCCAAGATCTGCGGCGACACCTCGGGCAACTACCACCCCCACGGCGAATCCGTCATCTACCCCACCCTCGTCGGCCTCGCCCAGCCCTGGAAAATGCGCGTCCCCCTCATCGACCCCCAGGGCAACTTCGGATCCATCGATGGCGACCCCGCCGCCGCCATGCGCTACACCGAAGCCCGCATGAGCCACGCCGCAGTCGACATCCTCGAGGACCTCAAGCTCGGCACCGTCGATTTCCAGCCCAACTACGACGACCGCCTCGTCGAGCCCATGGTCCTCCCCGGCAAGTTCCCCCACCTGCTCATCAACGGCGGCGTCGGCATCGCCGTCGGCATGGCCACCAGCCTCCTCCCCCACAACCCGGGCGAGATCTTCGACGCCATCATCGCCGTCATCGACAACCCCGATATCGACCTCGCCGCCCTCACCCAGATCGTCCCCGGGCCCGACTTCCCCACCGGCGGCGTCATCCGCGGACGCCGCGGCATCATCGATGGCTACTCCACGGGCCGCGGCCGCCTCGTCGTCCGCGGACGCCTCCACGTCGAGGACATGCCCAACGGCCGCCAGCAGATCGTCATCGATGAGATCCCATACCAGCTCGTCCAGGGCACCCTCATGGAGCGCATCGTCGACGCCGTCAAGGACGAACGCATCCGCGAGATCAGCGATGTCCGCAACGAATCCGGCCGCGACGCCCAGACACGCATCGTCTGCGAGCTCAAGCGCGGCGCCGACCCCGCCGTCGTCGAGAACCAGCTCTACGAGTTCACCCCGCTCCAGTCCACCATCTCGATCATGAACATCGCCCTGTCCCACCGCCAGCCGCGGACCATGGGGCTCAGGGAACTCATCCGCTGCTACATCGATCACCGCATCAACGTCATCGAGCGCCGCACACGCTTCCTCCTCCACGAGGCCTCCAAACGAGCCCACGTCCTCGAAGGCCTCATCTACGCCGTCTGCGACATCGATGAGGTCATCGCCCTCATCCGCAAGTCCCGCACCCGCGAAGAGGCCATCGAGGCCCTCATGACCCGGGCCTTCCGCATCGCCGAATCCCACAAGCACGCCGCCAAGATCCCCGCCCGCCTCATGGCCAAGGTTCGCAGCGCCGGCGAACGCGGCGGCATCAACCTCACCCGCGTCCAGGCCGAGGCCATCGGCGCCATGCGCCTCATCCAGCTCGTCGGCCTCGAAATCGAACGACTCGTCGGCGACTACGCCAAGATCATCGAGGAGATCGAGGGATACGAGCGCATCCTCGCCAGCCGAACCCTCGTCCTGAACATGATCACCGAGGACTGCCGCCAGATGCGGGCCCGCTACGCCAGGCCGCGCCGCACCGCCATCGAAGACGCCGAGGGCGATGTCGATATCGCCTCACTCATCCGCGTCGAGGATGTCGCCGTCACCATCAGCCACGAGGGATGGGTCAAGCGCGTCCCACTCACCACCTACCGCGAGCAGAACCGCGGCGGTCGCGGCATCAAGGCCTCCGACGCCAAGGAAGACGACTTCATCGAGCACGTCTTCGTCGCCTCCACCCACGATGACCTGCTCTGCTTCACCGACACCGGACGCGTCTTCAAGATCAAGGTCTACGAGATCCCCGAGATGGCCCGCACCGCCAAGGGCCGATCCATCGTCAACCTCATCGAGCTCCGCAAGTCGATCGCCGGCGAGGGCAACTCCTCCGTCGCCGCCGAGAAGGCCGTCGCCTTCATGCCCATCAAGGACTTCGAAAAGAGCGAGGACTACCTCGTCTTCGCCACCGCCCAGGGCAAGGTCAAGCGCTCCAGCCTCCGCCTCTACCAGAACGTCAACAAGGGAGGCATCATCGCCGTCGACCTCAACGACGGAGACACCCTCGTCGGCGTCACCACCACCAGCGGCAGCGACCACCTCCTCCTCGCCACCGCCGCGGGCATGTCCATCCGCTTCAAGGAGAGCGACGCCCGCCCCATGGGCCGCTCCGCCGCGGGCGTCAAGGGCATCGAGCTCGAAGACAACGACGCGGTCGTCGGCCTCGTCCGCATCGAGATGCGCGATGAGGACGATGCCACCTCATCCGTCCATCCGGAGATCGACCTGCTCACCATCACCGAGCGCGGCTACGGCAAACGCACCGACATGACCGAGTACCTCGTCCAGGGCGAGGGCTCCGAGGGCTCCGTCGAGTACCGCGTCCAGAGCCGCGGCGGCAAGGGCCGCATCGATATCCGCACCGAGGGCCGCAACGGCCGCGTCGTCACCACCAAGGCCGTCAAGCCCGATGAGGGCCTCGTCCTCGTCTCCGAGGGTGGCCTGCTCGTCCGCATCGCCGTCTCGGGCGTCTCCCGCATCGGCCGAAACACCCAGGGTGTCCGCCTGGTCAACCTTAAGGAAGGCGACCGCCTCGTCGCCGCCGCCGTCGTCCCCGCTTCTGAAAACGAAGCCCCATCCGATCCTTCAATGACCCCCGAACGGCAGTGAGGGGCACCGCCCCGCGCGGTATCATCCAAAGGCGCCGCGGGAACGCGTCTCGCAACGAAAGGCCTGCCCATGCCCAACGACTGGTCGGAAAACATCGTGGTCTGCGACCTCACCGATGAGCCGGACCTCTCGGAAGAGCTCTCGGACCTCTACAACCAGCTCACCGAGCGCCCCTCCGACGCCGTCCCCTACGTCGTGCTCAACATGGCGGGCGTCACCTACCTCAACTCGTCCAACATCGCCCAGATCCTGCGCATCCGCCGCCGCCTCATCGAGTCCCAGCGCACCATGAAGCTCTGCGCCGTCGCCGATGGCGTGTGGTCCATCATGCTCCTGACCGGGCTGGACAAGGTCTTCGAGTTCACCCCCGACAAGGCCACCGCCATCGCGGGCCTCCAGCTCGATCTCGGCAAAAAGAAGGGCTGAGCCTCGCTCAGCCGCCCGACGCCGCGACCCCGCACGATTCCAGGAAGTGCCGGATCTGCATCATCTCGTCCTTCGAGTCGATCTGCTTCCCGTGCGGCA
>JBIPMO010000050.1:0-14024 GCA_044369085.1 Phycisphaerales bacterium | reverse complement strand
GCTGTCGATGCCGTTGAGATCGATCGCGATCTGGCGCTCGGACTGGTTGCCCTGCGCATCGGTGACGACCACCGTGAACGTCCCGCTCGTCGCCTTGTAGGGCAGATCGGCGAGCGTGGTGTTGGCTGGATCGTTGAAAGCCAGGCCGCGCTCGGCGGTGGGGACCGTGAGCCAGCCGGTGAGGTCCGACTGCCGCTTGAGCGACCGGCCCGAGGTGTGCAGCTTGTTGACCTCGAAGATGAGGTTGGAGGCGACGCCGTCGAGGCGCTCGATGGTCTGGTCGATGGACTGACCGCGCTCGCGGAGGCGGCCGCCGATGGTGCCCGACGTGATGCTCAGGGCCTCGCTGTCGGAACGAACCAGCACGCGGACCTCGACCTGCCCGTCGATGGTGCGCTGCTCGAACTCGAGCCCGCGCGAGTCGGTGCCGAGCACCACCGGGGTCGAGCCCACGAGGATGTCGATCGCCCCGCTCGACTGCTCGACGACCGTGACATCCATGAGCGACGAGAGCTCCTGCACCAGCATGTCGCGCTGATCGCGGAGCGATCCATCGGACCCTCCCCCCAGCTCCGCCTGCACCACCGAGAGGTTCAGCCCCGCGATCTGGGTGAGCAGCTCGTCGGCTCGGCGGACGTTGCTGCCGAGCTGGGAGTCAAGCTGCTGACGCGAGCTCACAAGGTCGGACCTGATCGCGCGGATGAAGGACGCCAGCGAGGCGCCCTGCTCGACGGCGGACGAGCGGTTCACCGACGATGACGGGTTGTTGGCGAGCTCGGAGAACGACCGGAAGAAGCGGTCGAGTTCGGTCGAGAGGTCGGCATCGGAGAGCTCGTTGAGGATCGACTCGATCTGGGAGGCCACATCGCGCGAGATGGATGCCGAGTTCTCTTCCGAGACCCCGTTGCGAAGCCGCGCCTGCAGGGCCGGGTCGAGGGTTCGGCGCACATCCGAGACGCTCACGCCGCGCCCCACAAAGATGCTGCTGCTGAAGCGGTCGCCCCCGACGGGGTCGAGGCGGATCACCTGCCGCGTGTACCCCTCGGTGCCCACGTTGGCGATGTTGTTGCCGGTGACCTGGAGCGCGAGCTGGCTCGCGGCGAGGGCCGATTGGCCGATGAGGAGCGAGGAGGAGAGGCCCATGGGAAGCGTCCTTGCTTCAGGGGGGTTCCGGCCCGTGGTTTGAGGCGCCGGAGCGGGTGCCGCGAGGTCACGAGCGGATGTCGAGGGCCGACACTACGGCCGGACCGGGCGTCACGGCTCCGGTCCGGGCGTAGGTCTTGGCGTGATTCAGAACCAGAGCGGCCTGGCGAAGCAGGCCCTCCATGTGCGAAGAAAGGTGCTGGGCCGCCGACTGCAGCGAGGCGTTCAGAGCCGCCAGGGCGTCGAGCCTCTCGCGGAGCACGCGGGAGCGCTTGTCGATGCGCTCGCCCGCCGCGCCGCCAAGCCGCTGCGCGACGGCCGAGGCCTTGGCCTGCCCCTTCTCGGGGAGTGACAGGCGCTCGGCCAGCCGAGACACCGCGGTCAGCCGGCGCTTCTCGAGGTCGGCGACCTGTTGGACGATCACGTTCTCGGTGGTGATCAGCGCCGCGAGCTTGGACGCATCGGCGTGACGCATGGCCTCGCGGCGCTGGCCCGCGATGTCGTGCAGGCGCTGGACCTGCGCATCGAGTTCGGCAAGAACGGCTTCGAGGTCAGACGCCAGCGCTTCGCAGGCCGGCACGTTCGGTGTCGGGGCGGCGTTCAGGGCCGTTCCCGACGGGTTTCGTTGCATCACGCTCATCCGGGACTCCCTCGGTCTTGGGGGGAAGGTCTTCCGTGTCCGACGTGGGACGCGTGTGCTTCAGCAGATTCCGTGCCACCGCATCGACGAGCGGGAACTGCCGCGCCGAAACGATCCGTCGCGCCAGTTCCGCATCGAGCAGCGGCCTGAAGGTCTTCTCCGCCTCGCCCGGGGCGAAGGGGGGCGCTGCATGGCTCGAACCGCGCAGCTGCGCGAAGACCGGCTGGACCAGCGACTGCGCAACGAACTGCTCGGCCGCGTCGCGGGCCGCTTGTTCGGGGGAACGATCGCCGCGCTGAACCTGCAGGACCGACGCGAACGAGTCCGGCGCGGTGCGTACGGGCTGCGCGGAGGGTGCTGCGAATGCTGGCGTTGTAACGGGTGTGAGTTGCATGACGGTCGGCGCGGAGACGGAGCGCGGCGGGCTTATTCCACCACGAACTCGGCGTGCAGACGCCCTATTTTGTGGAGTTTGCTCAGGATCGCGATCTGATCTTCCGCGGGGATGTCGAGGGTTCGGAGCGAGTTGAGCAGGTCCTGAACCTTGGCGGCCTTGGGGCCCTCACCGATGGTGCCGACGCTCGCCCAGTGGCTGCGCTGGACCTGAGGCTGCTCGGGGGTCGGCTCTCGCGGCGGGACCAGGGTGGTGATCACCATGTCCCTGTGCGAGATGACGGCCGGGCTGATCTCCGCATCGCCGGTGATGACGATGGTTCCCTTTCGTTCGTTGACGATGACGCGCGCGGGGAGCGCGAGGAGGGATGGGTCCAGGCGCATCTCCATGAGGCTGCCGATGAAGTTGGCCGGATCGGCCTGCTCCTCGCGCGGGATCTTGATGCGCACCTCGCGCTCGTCGAGGGCGAAGGCGATGGGCTCGGCCCGGTCGTCGAGGCCCTGGCGCTCGGCGTTGATCAGGCTGGCGATGAGCTGCGTGGTGGTCCATCCGGCGTAGGCGGGCTCGACGAGCAGGGCGACCTCGTCGCCCTGCACCACCTCCATGGTGATGTCTCGCGCCAGCGTCGCGGCGCTGCGCACGACGCCCGAAGTCTTGGCACCCGCTTCGATGACCAGAGGCCCCTCGGCGAAGGCGAACACCCCTTGACCGGGGAGCGGGCCTTGAAGCGGGGTCAGGAACAGCCGCCCGCCTTCGAGCGAGGCCGCGCGGTGCCATGTGCTCACCGAGACATCGATCTTGTCCCCGCGTCGGGCCCCTTCCTTGGGGATGGTCGCTGTGACCATGACCATCGCGATGTTCTTGCCCTTGGCGAGCTCGGCGATGTCGGGGATCGGGTTGCCGCCGTTCTCGAGCACCTGGGCGAGCTGGCGCGCCAGCGGCAGGTTCTCCGATGGATCACCCGTGCCGGGGAGTCCGATGACAAAGCCCAGCCCCCAGACCGTGCTCTCGCCCTGGCCCTTCAGGCGCGCGAGCTCCTGCACGGAGAGTGCCGCGGCGGGCGGTGTGTGCGCCAGGAGCGCAACGACGGCTGCGATGAGCGCAACAACCAAACGAGGCGGGACGCGACGGGGCGTCGTCATGGACTGCTCCTTGGAGGACACGCCTGTGGAGCAATCAAGATGCCAGTGGATAGGCGGCCCGGACGATCGAGTCGCAGCGCGCGGCGAAGCCGGTGATGGCTGGCGAGCGTTGGTGCTCAGGTCGGGCAGGTCACGCCATAGGAAGCAAGAACGGCGGTGACATCGACGAAGTTGACCGAGCCGTCGTTGTTCGAGTCGCCCTGGCCGCGCGACCCCGGGGTGTAGGTGGCCCCGAAGTTGGCGAGGACGGCGGTGATATCGGCGAAGTTGATCAAGCGGTCGCCGTTGGCATCGCCCTGGCAGAAGGGCGGGGGCGCCACCGTGATGAACTGGGACGGGTTGGGGTTGCCGGGCGTGGTGGCTCCGATGTTGCGAGCGACGATGCGCCAGTAGTAGAGGGTATTGCCTGAGAGGACGCCCGACGGGACGACGTGCGAGGTCGTGAGCACGTTGGTGGTGTAGACGTTCGGGGGCGCGAGGTTGATGTCGTTATCGATGATGATGTCGTACGAATCGACGTTGGTCGAGGCGTTCCAGGTCAGCGTCGGGGTGATCGAGACGCCGGTCGCAAAGTTCGCCGGCGCGGTGAGGTTGAAGGGGGTCGGCGTGGGCACGGGGGTGACCGTGAAGTTGGCATCCGAAAGATCGAAGTAGATGCTGTTGGTCGCGCTGATGCGGACGCGGCCCTGGGTCGTGCTGATGGCGGGCAGGCTGACGCTCGCGCTGCCGTTGTTGGGCGCTGCGGCGGCGAGCAGGTGGGGGTAGGTGTTCCCGCCATCGGCCGAGAGCTCGATGCGGACGGTGGAGGTCGAGATAGGAGCGGCGGTGGTGCCCGCGACGTCCCAGGTGACGGTGGTGCTCACGGCGAGCTGGTTGCCACCGTTGGGGAAGCTGACGCGGAAGGGTGCGCCGGTGTTCACGATGCGGACGATCGTGTCGTCGGTGTTGACGCCGCCGCCGCCGGCCCGGTTGTCGCGGGCGGTGACGCGCCAGGTCGAGAAGCGGTTCTGCGTGGGCAGTCTCTCGCCGATGACGGCCCCGCCGCCGAGCAGCGAACTGAGGGTCGGGAAGGTCCGCGAGGGGACGGAGACAGGGGTCATCGATCGCGCATAGGGCTGCACACCGTCATCCGCCGCGGCGAGCGGGGCCTGTGTTCCGAGGTCGAGCTCTTCCCAGGAAAAGGTCAGCGTATCGCCGTTGGGGTCCGACCCCGTCGCGTTGAGACGGAACGGCGTGTTGGCGGGGATCGCGACATCGGCACCGGCGTTCACCGTCGGTGCGGTGTTGCCCGTGGCGATGTTCTGCGAGCAGGAGTTGGAGTTGAGGAACGAGACGATGCGGTTGAAAGTGCCAGCGTGGAAGAAGAGATCGGCATCGGCCTGGATGTTGTCGATGCTGCAGATGCCCGCGTAGGACATGGGGGTGGAACCGGCACCTGGCTCGTAGGCCCCCGAGCCGTCGAAGTTGCCACCGCAGGCGCCGTTGGCACCGTTGAAGGAGTGTGGGGCGTTGAACTGGTGGCCCATCTCGTGAACGATCAGGCCGGTCGTGGTGACGGAGTCAAAGTTATCGCCAAAGGAGGAGACCCCGCCGCCCTTGTTGCCGCTGCACACGACACCCAGAAACGCGACGCCCGACCCGTTGGCACCGTTGCCCAGATGGCCGATGTCGTAGTTGGAGAAGCCTATGTTGGTATCGATGACGGGCTGGACCTGGGAGAGCAGCATCCCGTCGCCGCCGTTGAAGGGGTCGGAGGCCGGGTTGGTGAAGATGATGTTGGTGTTGTTGGCCACGAGCACGAAGCGCACGGCCAGTTCGCTCTCGTAAACAAGATTGATGCGGGTCACAAGGGTGTTGATGGCCGCGAGGGTGCCCGGGACGGTGGCCCCGCCGAAGCGCTCGCTGAACTCACCGGTCGCGCAGAACGCGAAGCGGAACTGGCGACGGGTCGGTCCAACGCGGTTGATGTTGACCTCGCCCGCGAGCGGATCATCGACGTTCGGGATCCGGGGAGCCCCCGTGCGGCCGTGCAGATCGGCAGCGTTGCCGTGGGCATGCCACAGGTCCGGGCCTGCGCCGCAGGAGAAGCGGCGGGAATCGGTGTCGCGGATGTTGAAGGAGATGTAAAGATCTGAGCGGCCGATGATCGCGGGGTTGATGAAGACAGTGCCGCCCTCGTTCATGATCATCCCGCGGAACCCGGTCGGGCTGGTGTCAAAGCGAGCGACCGCGGAGGGGTCATCGATGCCCTGGGCCAGGTACGAACGGATCTCGGGGTACTGGGCCTGAAGCTCGGGGGCCATGACCGGCGACTCGACGACGGCGAACCGCGAGTACGACCCGTCGGGCATGGGCACATCCATCGTCAGCGCTGCTGCCCGGGCGTTGTCCTCCATGGGGGCCTGTGCGAGCGCATCTCGCAGCGCCTCGAAGTCAAGCGTGTGGGCGGTGTAGGAGCGCGGCATGTCCTCGCGGAGCGCAGCGCGGGAGGCCTCGGGCAGGACGGTGCGCGACCACCCGCTGATCGAACGGGCCTCCTGGGCGAGGGCCGAGGAAGCTGCGGCAAGGAGGAGCGACACGATGGCCATCCCGCGGAAGCGGTTCTTCGAGTGGTTGAGCATGGATCAAACATAAAGAGGAAGGGGGCCCGGTCAAGCAAAAGTGTTGCAACGTCCCAGAATGTGCGCGCAAGCCGGGTGATTTGGGTGGATGGGGTCGGACCAAGTTCGGTTCAGGGTGGCTCAGCCCACGAACGCGGCCGAAATGGCACCGGTGAAGCCGGGTCCGAACGGTGCCCGCGTTCCCTATGCTGCGGCGGATGGAAGAACGGTTTGCACAGTTGCCGGCGAGCCTCCGGGCGCAGTCGGTGGCGGCGCGGCTTGGCCCGGGGGTGCCCGTGCTCCTGGCGCACCCGGATGCCGGGTGGGCGGACGCGACCGCGGGCCCGCCCGTCGCAAGGCCCGTCATGATCTGGATTCACGGGCGGACGGTGTCCAAGGAACTGGACCCCGGTCGGTACCTGCGCTGGATCCGAGCGGGGATCGCGGCGTGCGCGCTGGACCTGCCCTGCCACGGCGAACGATTCGTGGAGGGGCAACAGGGGTCGGACCGGACGCTTGAGATCGTCGACCAGATGGCGGGCGAGATCGATGGTGTGCTGGCCTCGCTCGCGGAGCCGCGCTGGCGCGGGGCCTTCGATCTATCGCGCGTCGGAATCGGCGGGATGTCGGCGGGGGGCATGGCGACGCTGATCAGGCTCTGCTCGCCGCATCGGTTCCGATGCGCTGCGGTCGAGAGCACGGCGGGAGACTTCGCCGCGATGTCGGGATTGCCATCGTTCGCGACGTGCGGGGGGCGAGATCCGGAGCGGACCCTCCTGACGCGGCTGAACCCGGCATCGCGGCTCTCATCTTGGCGGGCGGTCCCGCTGCTGGCCCTGCATTCAGAGGCGGATGAGTGGGTGCCTGTGGGCGCGATGCGTTCGTTCTGCGAGAGCCTTTCCCAGCGTTACGCGGCGGCAGGTGCGCCCTCTGAGTGGCTGATGCTTAAGACATGGGAGCGCACCGGCGCGCCGAACGAGCATGCCGGGTTCGGCAAGGTGGCGGCGGAGGCGAAGGAAATTCAGGTGAAATGGCTGGAGCGCTGGCTGACTTGAAATGCCGCGGCGCGGCCTGTGGGTCGCGCCGCGCCACACATGGGTCATCGGCAGACTTCCCCGAAGTGCATCAGCACGGTCGTCACGTCGCCCATGTCGACCATCCGGCTGCCGTCGCAATCACCGGGGCCGAACGGGAAAGCGTAAGCCCGGCCCCAGTTGCCCAGCGCGCTCGTGATGTCGGCGAAGGTCACGGCGCGGTCGCCCGTGCTGTCGCCGATGCAAGGCGGAAGCGTCGACTCCAGCCCGCTGACGAACCACGTGCGTGGTGAACTCGTGCCCACGCGTCCGCGGCCCGCGATCGCAGTCCCGTCGCCCGAGATGCCGACCGCGTCTTCGAGCGTAAACGTGCCGAGGTTGACCCCGATGCTCGGCAGATACTCGTTCAGATCGATCGCACCGAGCGAGGGCGCCCACATCGTCGCCGCGTACCTCGAAGTCGACTCCCAGTAGGACTGGCCCACGACGACGGTCCCGTCGGATGACATCGCCCGCGGCTGGCTCGTTGCGCTGCCGGGCAGCATGCTCATGGGAACCATGCCGTTCTCCTGGGTCCACACGAATCCGCGGGTCAATAGCTCGTTCGATGAACTCAGCCCGATGACCACCGCTCCGTCGGCGCTCGTTGCGTATGCCCCTGAGAAGAAACCCATCGGGAACAGGCCTAGGTCGACGGTGCCGGTCGAGGTTTCCCAGCGAAAGGCGCGCCCGCGGTCGTCGATCGTGCCCGCACCGACGATGACCAGCCCGTCGGCGCTGATCCCCGCGGCGGCGAGGTAGGTAGAGCCAGAGAACATCGGGAGGTACTCCAAGCCCTGGGCTTGGGTCCATCGATAGGAGCTTGTCCCAAGTTGCGCAGGGAACCACACCCATCCGCACACCACCTGACCGTCAGCGCTCACGCCGGTCGCGGGCGAACCGAAGGCGTTGGCGGGTGTGCCCAGTTCGTGCATGCCCGATCCTTCGACCCATCGGAAGGCCTTGCCGCCCGAGGTGCCGACCACAACGCGCCCATCGGCGCTGACCGCGCGCACCGATGAGACGGCGTCCGGGAACGCCCCCAGATCCTCGATCCCGCCCGCGGCGGACCAGCGGAAGGCACGCGGCGATCCGTTCGGATACGCATCACCCACCACCGTCAGACCATCGGCGCTGACCGCCTTCGGCACCATGTCGAAGGAGTTCGGAAGATTGGGCAGCATGATGAGCGAGGGTGCCGCCAGCCCTTGGGATGCGACCAGCATCGATGCAGACAAAGCGACCGCCGCGCCACAACGAGTGAGCAGAGCGAACATGGCTCGTCCTTTCCGTCGGCTCCCGGGGTTCGCTCCCGCAGGATCGAACTCGGCTGAGAACCGATGCGAGCAATGCTCTGCCGCTCATTCGCGCAAGTCAATCCGCAACACCGATGATGGACGAACAACCAGCAAATTGCCCTGCATCGAGCGCAGCTGAACCATCCCGGACGCGGCGAGCGGATGGCCCGTTGGGGGCATCGGCCGCTCGCGAACGAAGCACGGATAGAAAGCGACCTTGGCCGGACCGATCAGTGTTCGGTCGGCTCGGCCGATGGTGCCCGGTTGTCGTCACCATCGATCGCGCTCTTGCTGATGGTGTCGTAGCACGTGGCGAGCAGGCCGACGAGCGGGAACTTGCCTTCGGTGAAGGGGCTGGGCCCCAGCCTGCGGAGCAGCGGGTGCGAGACATCCGGCGGCTTGATGGGGGTCTCGACCTCACGGAGCGTCGGGCCCGCTTCCCAGAAGTCATCGATCTGCGATTCGAGGGGCGGCGACTGCTGGTCCTGGTCGAGGGCCCCGCCGTTGGCGGCGGCGACACCGGCTCCGGCGACGCCCGGGATACCCGACCCGCCCGATGCGGCGGCGCGGAGGTCGCGGACGCGTTCGAGCAGTTCATCGGCTTCGAGCCCGCGGAGGGTGAGGATCAGCCCGGGCTTTTTCTCGAGGGCATCGGCGAGCAGGATCGCGGCGCAGCACATGTGCTTGCACCAGGGCTTCTCGTTCGGCGCGGCGCACGAGAGGTCGAAGTCCGCGGGCTCGGGGAACAGCGCCAGCGAGAGCGAGGCGAAAAGCGCCTCGACCTCTTCGGTGACTTCACCGGCGAGAAGCCGCGAGGCGGCGAGCGGGTGCTGCCCGACCGCGGACACGACCGACTCCCACTGGGCATCCGTCAGCGGCCTGCACGAGATGACGACCTTGTAGGCGCGGATGGCTCGCCCCTGGACCGAGGCGACGAGCTTGCCCGGCTCGACGGTGAACGACCGGGCCTGACCGGCGCGGGCGTACTCGAATCCGTCGCGCAGGTCCGACTCACCGGCGCAGCGGCCGATCACATCCAGCCAGCGCCGGGCCGCGTGGTTCCCCGGCGTCATCGGGAAGAGCTTGGCCGAGAGCCGGACACCCCCGCGCACGCGCCGGGGCTTCTCGGTCATGAAGTTGGGGTCGCGTTGGAACGAGGACATGGAGCTGGGCGGCCTGGTTTCTCGGGTCGTCGATGGCGTCGAGGCGGATCTTTCCGCGCGTCGCTAGCAACGAGCGGGACGAAGGGGAGAGTGTAGGCGCGATCCCCGCTCGGCAGCCGGGCCGGGCATCCGCGATGATGTGCTCCCAGAAGCTTCGGAACCCCCCCACGATGCACACAATCGTCACAGGCATGAACGGCACAGTCGCCCCCGCGCTCGCGGCGGCGTTGCGGGAGCGGGGCGCGCAGGTGACGGCGTGGGATCGCGCTGCGAACCCGCCGGATTCCGAGGGCGCCGTCCGGATGTTCATCGAGCGCCATCGCCCGGTGGCGGTGTGCCATGTCGCGACCGGCGCCCCGGAGTGGGCGCAGTGGATCGCGATCGCGTGCGGCGATCTCGGGATTCCGCTGCTCTGGACCGGCTCGGTCTCCGTCTTCGGCTCGGGCCACACGGCCCCATTCACTCCAGATATGCGCCCCGATGCGACGGACGACTACGGCAAGTACAAGATTCTCTGCGAGAGCCTGGTTCGCGAGGCCAATCCGCGAGCGATCATCGCCCGGCTCGGCTGGCAGATCGGTGATGCCCCGGGGTCGAACACCATGACGGACTTTCTGGTTCGGGCGGCGGCGACGGGACGCAATCGCATCGAGGCTTCCGAGCGCTGGATCCCATCGTGCGCGGTGCTCGGCGACACGGCGGCGGCGCTGGCGGAGCTTCTGAGCCTTGGCGAGCCCGGGGTGTACCACCTCGAAGGCAACCGCGACGGGCTGACTTTCCACGAGATCGCGGTGCGGATCGGCCTGAAGCTCGGCGCCAGTTGGGACATCAAGCCCGTCCAAACCCCCGCGCTCGACAACCGCATGGCTGACCCCCGTGTGAGGATGAATCAGGTGGCGAGCTCGCTGCCCGCGCCAGCGTAGAGGTTCCCGACGTGTACCGAACAAACGCCGCCCATGCGTTTGGCATACAATGGCGGCGATCTCTCGTGGGCTCCGTCGATCGTTGTCGGAGTTCGCCTCTTGGATCCCGCCGCTTTCCTCGCGCCCGAGTCGAAGCAACGGTTCTCACACTCTCGGGCAAAGTTCAGGAAAGCGTCATGAAGCTTTACGTCGGGAATCTGCCTTTCAGCACGTCCGAGTCCGAGCTCCGCGAGATGTTCGCCGCCCACGGCGAAGTGACCTCCGCCTCCATCGTCATGGATCGCGAAACCGGCCGCCCCCGCGGCTTCGGCTTCGTCGAGTACGCCAACGCGGCGGACGGCCAGAACGCCATCCAGGCGATGAACGGCGCCAGCATCGGCGGTCGCAACCTCACCGTCAACGAAGCCCGTCCTCGTGAAGAGGGTGGCGGTGGCGGTCGTGGCGGCGGCGGCGGTGGCCGCGGCGGCTACGGTGGTGGCGGCGGCGGCGGTGGCCGCGGCGGCTACGGTGGTGGTGGCGGCGGTGGCGGCGGCGGTGGCCGCGGCGGTCGCTGGTAAGCCAGCACACACGCCGCGATCATCCACGCGGCGAATCATCAACCTCTCAAAAACATAAGGGCCCGGAGCGATTGCTTCCGGGCCCTGTTTCTTTCTCGTCTCAGACTGTTTCCAAGCGCCCGAGTCGCTGCCTGCTGGCCCCGCTCCCGGGTCTCCGCTTTTGCGGTCGCTTCCCCGATCCGCATCAAGCTGTTTCGTCGGCATCATCGTCGTCGGAATCGACCGCGCCATCGCCCAGGGTCAGGCGGCACGCCGCCTCGATGCCCATGAGGGTCAGGTCGGGAACGATGCGGTCGATCAGGTCCTCACCATCGAAGATCACCGCCGCATCGCCACCGGTGACGATGACGGGCGGGTAGGCCTCGTAGGCCTCGGCGTAGCGCTCGGTCAGGACGCGCACCAGCCCGCGGATACCCCAGAAGACGCCGTTGATCATCGCTTCTTTGGTGTCTCGTCCGAATGGATCGGCATCGTTGGGCCGCGCCAGGTGCACGTGAGGCAGAGCGGCGGTCCGCTCGTGCAGCGCGTGGAGCGACATCGACGCCCCCGGCGCGATCGCCCCGCCCTGGAACACGCCCTGACCATCGATGAAATCAACGGTCACCGCCGTCCCGCAATCGACGACCACGCAGGCCTTCTTCATGCGGTCGAAGGCCGCCAGCGCGTTGAGCAGGCGGTCCTGCCCGGGCGTGGCGTGCGGCAACAGAGCGGTTCGCAGCGGGATCTCGAGGTCGGATCCCAGGCGATAGACATCCTGATCCGCCCGGTCGCGCAGCCCGGACGCGACGAGTTCGGCCACGGGCTCGTTGACGCTCGCGAGCACGATGGCGGCCCGGTCGACGCCCGCGCTCTCCATCTCGACCGCGGCCTCGACGAGGCGCTCGATGAGGATGGCCGCATCGGCGTTGGGCACACGATGGGACTTCTGCAGTTCGTTGCCGACGAAACGGCCGAAGCGCGTGGTCGAGTTCCCCACCGAGATCGCCAGCAGATGGACGACCTGCTCAGACATGCGTCACCCCCGCTCGCCGAGTCCGAGCCGACTCCGTCCGTGCCACATCGTCGCGCACGGCCTCGACGAGCGTGCGGAGCAGCACGCGAGCGGCGGGCCCGGGGTGCGCCCCGTTTCCGACCTGCTTGCCGTCGAGGTGCGTGATCGAAACAACCATGGTTTTGGTGCCCACGAGCATGACCTCATCGGCGGCCCGCAGTTCCGCCTCGCTGACCGGGCGCTGAACGATCGAGGGGTCGCGTTCGATGAGCAGCCGCCGCGTGACCCCGGCGAGCATCGGCGCACTGTCGAGCGATGGGGTGACGATCCGCCCGCCGATCGACAGGAAGAGGTTTGTGGCCGTGCCCTCGGTGGCGATGCCGCCGCGGACCATGATGGCGTCGTCAGCGCCCTGCTCGTCCGCTTCGTACGCCGCGAGAACGCCGCCCAGGAGGGAGATGCTCTTGAGCCGCCCGCGGAGCCAGCGCGTATCCGGGCGGATGGCGGCTCGTTTGAGTTCCGGGGTGACGTAGGAGGAGACCGCAGGGACTGGAGTGGCAAAGCCGACGACGGTGGGCTGCGTGTCCCTGGATGCGACGCGCGGCCGCGCCGGCCCGGCCGCGCCCGATGGCGTGCCGCGCGTGACCTGCCAGTAGATGAACGACTCGACGAGCCCGTTGGCTCGCACGAGTTCATCGGTCAGCCCGGTGATCCGCGCGGCGTCGAAGGGGATCCGCGCTTCGCGCAGCCCGGCGGCGAAGCGCTCCTCGTGCTCGGTATCGCCGATGATCACGGGTGCCCCGGACGGGCCCGCGGTGGTCCGCAGCCCTTCGTACACGCCATCGCCGAAGAGGAAGCCGCGGTCAAAGATGCTGACCGTCGCCCGCTCGGGGGCCACCAGTTGTCCGTTGAGGTGAACGAGCACGAGCACAGGGTAGCACGACCGACGGATTCGCCTGATGCCCGATCCCCGATCCCCGATCTTGATCCCCGATGCCCGACCCTCATCCCACCGGGTTGGTGTCCGCGAGCCGATCGATCGCCTCGGCCTTGCGCCGATCGATCATGATCCTCACAGCGCGCTCCATGTCCTTGGCGGTGGCCATCTCCTCGACCACGACTCCATCGGCCCCCAGGCTGGCGGCGAGGATCCCCTGGCTGACGTACGAGCAGCGCACGACCACGTAGATGTCGGGCTTCATCTCCTTGGCCATGCGGCAGGCGCGGAGGACCGATTCTTCATCCGGGATCGTGAGGATGAGCACATCCGCCTTGTGGACCCCGGCGTTCTCGAGCACCTCCACGCTCGACACATCGCCGAAGACCACCGCTCGACCGAGCTCGGTCTGCTTGCGGACGGTGCTCGGGTTCAACTCGACGATGGTCGCGGTCACGCCCATTTTCTTGAGCTCATCCGACACGGCTCGGCCGACAAGCCCGTAGCCGGCGATGATCGCTCGCATCGGCCTGCCCGCGGCGTTCAGCGGTGTGCCGAGCGTGCCCTCGGGGCCCTTGGATTCCGCTCGGGCCCAAGGCGGGGGCAGGATCGCGGGCAGCCTTTTGTTCACCAGCGATGAATACTGGATCAATACTGGGGTGGCCATGAGCGTCAGCACGATGATCGAGATCGCCACGCCGACTTCTTCCTGCGACAGCAGCCCGATCGCCGGGGCCGAGGCCGCCGCGAGCATGAGCACGCTGAACTCCCCCGCCTGCGAGAGCGCCACCCCCGACCGCATCGCCACGTTGCCCGTCGCCCCCACCAGCCAGAAAGAAACACCCATCGCCACCGACTTCACCGCCAGCAGCACCACCGCACCCAGCATGATGACCAGGAAGTGATCGACGAGCACACCGAAGGCCACGCTCATGCCGATGGCGGTGAAGAACACCGCGCCGAAGAGGTCGCGGATCGCCCCCACCTGCCCGGAGATCTGGTGGCGGAACGGCGTGCTCGAGAGCATGAACCCGGCCAGAAAGGCCCCCATGGCCGCGTTATCGATGAAGCGCTGCGTCAGCGCCGCCGCCCCGAGCGCCGCCGCGGTCGAGAGCACGATCAGCACCTCGCTGGACTTGCTCCGGGCCGCCTCGGTCAGGAGC
>JBIPMO010000405.1:0-4491 GCA_044369085.1 Phycisphaerales bacterium | reverse complement strand
GGCTTAGATGCCCCGGCAACCACAAGGTCTGTAAAGAGCTTGGCAACCAGCAGCTCAGTGACTGGAATGGCTGCCCCGATCATGACTAAAAGCACTAGCTGCCACCTGTACTTACCCTTTGGAACAAGCAGCTTGGACGAGCTAAGCAGCATGGTGAACATCTTGATCATTTGAGGACCTCAGCGATTGCTGCCTTGATGTGTCCGATTACTTCGTCCTTTTTTTCTTCGCTGACTTTTATATCTCTAGCTAGCGAGCGAAGGTCAAACTTTCTTAGGTCAAGTGGGATTACCTTCGGGTTCATGACCTCAACCCCAGCACCCAGGGCATAGTCCTCATACTTCATGCCACTGCCGTGGACGTTTTCCTCGAAGCCCTCGAAGGTGACCAGTCCACAAGGGATTCCATAGGACTGACAGGTAATCATCACGTGCATCGCGGAGGTAATCACCGCATCGTATTCGGCTAGCTTTTGAACGAATTTCTCAATGTCTGATCTTCTCGACATCAGAACCGAGTATTCGTCAACACCACCTGGAAGTTGTATGGGTGCCGCCACATGGGAAAAGTGCCTAACAAAAGCAATTCTGCTGTTACCACCTTTTCGAGTAACAGGAATAATCCTTGAGAGAACAAGACCTGGGTCACCAAAGGCGCTTACTTCTAATCCGCTCGATTTCCTCAAAACCTCTGCAGTCAGAGGCCCTCTGACAGAGATGTACTTGGCTTTTCGATTCAGCTCCACATCATCGCTTGAGATTCCTGTTCCAACCACAACTGATCGGGACTTGATGAACCTGCCAATCGACCCAAGGGCAAACAGGTGCTTCTGCGTGGTTGGTTTTACCGGCTGCTGGAGAATCACTTTGGCATCCGTGTAATTGCCAATAATCAGTGGACTTAGCCAGTCGCCGAAGTTTCCGGGGAAGGGCTTTGCCCACCAGGCCAGACTGACAGTTTCGCTACTGCTTCGTCCCGAGTAGCTGATGAATGCTTCCGCCGCCTCGATGGTTGATGCTTCGCCATACGAAGGCACAAACTTCTTGTCGAAGTTTTCTCTGGCGGTTTCATACAGCTGTCTGTCACCCTTGATCGCTCCGCCAATCATTTCGCCCAGCATTGTATTTCTCTCAGGGTCAATTGACTTCTGTCTTCCCTGAGTGAGGATGGCTGTTAGACCAACTGCATCCGCAATTCTTCTGAGCGGCAGTTTGACTGAATCCGGCAGAGCTTTCTCTATATTCTTTGCCTGCTGGAGCAGCTTTCGTCTGGGGCTGGCTTTCTTGCCTGCACCATGCTGAACAACCTTGTCCTTGAACTCTGCGACGTTGCCAGATGAACCAAAGACAAAGAAGGCACTGCGTGAGCCGCCCTCAAGCGGCTTACCGTCTCTGACTATTGCGGTGGATGGAATCAGCTGGAAGGTCAGATTGCGGGCATTGCCTCGCCAGGCTTCTTCCAGAAAATAGTCATCGGTTGCCTTTATGGTTGCGCGCTGTTCGAGTTGGTAGGCGTCCTCGACGAGCTTTCTGCCCTGCTCGGTGGCATTGACTCCCCAGAAGCTTGGCTCCCAGAAGCGGGTTCTGTTGCTATAGCCAATCTGAAGAGGATTGCCAAAGCTTCTCTGGAAGCCAATTAGGTCAGCGGTTGAGTTAGAGATGTAATCGGGGAGGTGGGTGATTCGGCAGTCAACGTCGATCCAGAACACCATCTTGTCGGGGTGCTTGTGGCAGACATCTCTAATGAAGCCGATCTTTCGCCTGGTGGTGTCGGCCCAGTCTTCGCCTGGTCTTTTCTGAATCTCAAGTAGTTCTGTGGCGATGCCTAGAGAAGACAGCTGATCCTTTAGCTCCCTGGCGTGGTTTGCGTAGTACTCATCCGGGGTATAGAAGGAGCAGACAATGACATCGCGAATCACGTTAGAAAACTACCAGCAGGCACTACTTTGCCCCTCGAATAAGCCCCACCCAGAACCCAATGCCCCAGGAAAAGTGCATGGTTGGTAGAACTAGCAGAACCCTCAGCTTCACCCCGTTGGGTAGCTCTAGAGCATTGAATGCAATCAGACCTATAAATAGAAGGTATAGCCAGAGGGGAAAACCAAACAGAGCCGCCACCACAAACAGGGGCGGTATCCAGTAGCGAATCGAAGACTGGAACGGCGCTTGCCTAGTGAGCGCCCCTCGCCAGACACCTGTTTGATAGAACTGTCTGGCTAGAGCAGAAAGCGAAGACCTGGGGAAGTAGTTCACCACCAGTCTTGGATCAAACCAGACCACACCGCCGGCTGAGCGGATTCGCTGGTTGAGCTCCCAGTCCTGACCCCTGACCCACTTGGGATCAAAACCGCCAACCTTTTGAAGCCATGACTTGTGAAAGACGCCGAGGTAGACAGTCTCGACCGCTCCAGCCTTGCCCCCGACATGAAAGCTTCCACCGCCAAGGCCTACACGGTTGTTATAACCAAAGGCAACTGCCTGTTGAAGGGGACTAACTCCCACGGCGTGCATCCTTCCCCCGACGTTGGCTGCTCCGGTTTCGCTCATCACTTCAAGAGCCGTCGTCAGATAGTTCTCGGTCAGCTGACTGTGGGCATCGACCCTCACAACTACGTCGTAGCTGGCTGCTGCTATTGCCAGGTTCAAACCGCTTGCGGTGTCGCCGGTTGGGTTATCGACAATCTTTAGAGTCTTGAACCTTGACTGAAGCTCTTCGGCAATAGCCCTGGTCATATCACTCGAGGGAGCTATTGCCAGAATCAGCTCTGTTTTTCCGGGAGCGACTTGGGCGAAGACCGATTCGACGGCGCTCGCAAGGTATTTTTCTTCGTTGCGAACTGGCATCACGAAGCTTGCATCTTTGAAGCTAGTTTTTGATGTTGCGTCCAAGCGCAATTACCTTCCAACCAGCTTTTTGCCACTTATTGACATCCAGCGCATTTCTACCGTCGATAACGATCTTGCTCTTCACATCGAGCACGCTTGGATCTAGGTCTCGATACTCTTTCCACTCGGTTCCCAGGATTACCAGCTCCGCATCCTTGGCTGCCTGCGTAAGGTCGCTCTCAACATTCAGCACTGATTTGTCTTTCAAAGCGGGCAGGGCAACTGGGTCGTGAACAGTCACTGATGCTCCAAGGCTTGCAAGTTTGCGAGCTATTTCTAGAGACGGAGAATCCCTCAGGTCGTCGGAGTCGGGCTTGAACGATATTCCCAAAACCAGAATCTTCTTGCCACTGACATTTCCAAGCTCTTGCCTAGCAAGCTCGACAACTTTGTCTCTTCTTCGAAGATTGATTTGGTCAATGTCCTTTAGGAATTCAAGTGCGCTACTAGCACCAATCTCCTCGGCCCTAGCAATAAACCCTCTAATGTCCTTTGGCAGGCAGCCACCACCGAATCCAATTCCTGAGCGAAGGAACTTCTTTCCGATTCGCTCGTCGTGACCAATTGCTTCGGCAAGTGCAACCGCGTCAGCTCCAGCTGCTTCTGCAACTTCGGCCATGGCGTTAATGAAACTGATCTTGGTTGCCAAAAAGGCATTGGCTGCCACCTTCACTAGCTCTGCTGTCTCCACATCCAGTGACAGGAATGGGGTTCCGGTAGCGAGGATTGGTTTATAGACCTCTTTAACTTTTTCAACTGAATAGTCATCCCATGCCCCAACCACAATGCGGTCAGGCTTCAGGGAATCTTCCAGAGCGGTTCCTTCTCTAAGAAACTCAGGGTTCCAGGCAAGGTGAACTTCGAACCCTGCAATCTCTGACATCAGGCTCTTTAGTTCCCTGGCTGTTCCCACTGGGACAGTCGACTTACCAACCACTACCGATTCAGGCCTGAGGTTCTCAGCTAGTTCTTTGGCGGCGGAGACTACATAAGAGGTGTCTGCTTCTCCGGAGTCTTTCTGGGGGGTTCCCACGCAGATGAAGTGAAGATCGGCCGCTTGCGACTGCTCGTTATGAGAGGACTGAAAGGTGAGGAGCCCCGTGGCCAGGACCTCTGTGAGTGCCTTGTCGAGGCCAGGTTCGTGGAAGGGGATTTTGCCCTGTTTTAGGCTTTCCAGCTTGGCTTGGTCTTGCTCTACACCTATTACTTGGTGGCCAAGCTTGGCCATTGCCACAGCGTGGGTGGCACCCAGGTAGCCAAGTCCAATAACGGTAAGCCTCACGAGGGCCGAGTTTACCGCCCTCAGACCGTAACAGCCATTGACAGCCTGCGTATATTGGGAGTGATGGCCGACCACACAGAGTATGACTTTGACCGGGAGGACCCTCTAGAGCTATTGCTTGACGAGGAGTCGGACTCGGAGTTTGGCCTACCCGAATTCAAAGAGCACCTGGCTGACACCCTCACCCCTGCGGTTCTCAAGGACTGGACGGCCAAGGACTTTGCATCTATCTATGTTCGCTTCCGCCCTCACCTCGAGCGTCACGCCAGAAGGTATTTGAGAAACAACTCTCAGGTTGAAGAGGTTGTTCAGGATGCATTCCTT
>JBIPMO010000266.1:0-4492 GCA_044369085.1 Phycisphaerales bacterium | reverse complement strand
AGCTGGGGATCGGCGGTGTCGGGCGCGGCCTGATCGCGTGAGCGGACCGTGACGCCGCCGGTGAGGGTGCCCGATTCGGGCTCGCGCTCGCGCGATGGCCAGATGACGGCGGCGCGCTCGGCGGTCATCTCGATGACGCGGCCCGCGTCGTACATCCAGGCCTTGGGGCTCGTGATGTCGAACTTGCCAGCGTCGAGCGGGTCAAGGCGCGACCAGGTCATGCGGAAGGCGACCATCCCGGTCTTGGGGTCGACGCGGGTCCAGACTCCCTCGCCCGCGAGCGAGACCAGGTCTTGGACGGCTCCGCCCGCTCCGGGGTCGGCGACGGTGCGGCCCGCGGCGGGCGGGGTGCCCATATCGACGGGCGGGGCCGGTGCGCGGGTCGTGGCGGGTTTGCGGGTGGCGACCACGCCCACGACCACGACGCCGACAACGCCGGTCATCAGCAGCAGCGCGATGGTTCGACCTGTGGTCTTGGCGGGCATGTGCCGCGTGGTTGTACCACGGCGGGGAGGGAATAGGGACCAGGGATCAGAGAATACGGCGATGGGAGAAGGATGGTTGGGAGTTGACGCGTCAGAAAGCGAAATCGCGGCGCGACATGGTTGTCGCGCCGCGCTGTCGGTTGGTTCGGTTGCGCTCTTGCGGTTTCAGATCAGGGCAGGCAGACGAAGCCGAAGTTGGCGAGCACGGTGGTGATGTCGGAGAAGTTCACGACGTTGTCGCCGTTGGCATCGCCGGGGCAAGGTGCGGGGGCAAAGCAGGGATCGCACGGCGCGGTCACGAGCGGTGGGCAGCACAGGACCTTGTAGAACGAACTCGCGCCCGGGTTCTGCTGGAACAGGCTGAACGGGATGGGCGGCTGACCGGGCGAGACGGGTTCGACCAAGGCCGTGCCGTTGTTGACGAGGAAGAGGCCGATCGCGGTGAGCGAGCCGGGCGGGCACGCGACCTGTGAGATGTCAACGCCGCGAGGGAAGCAGATCTTGCGGTAGACATCGAAGGTCACACCGGGGGGGATGTTGCCCGGCCCGCCGAAGGTGTAGGCGACGCTCTGCGTGCCGCTGCTCGGAGGAATGCCCGCGACCTGGGTGAAGATGTCAAAGAACGACTCGATCTGCTGGGGCGGGTTGCTGCACGACTCGGCTCGGCCCCACGGCCCGTAGCCTGGCACGCTGTCGGGGAACGGCTGGCATGGATTGGGCTGCGGGACGCCGAAGGACAGGCCCGCGTCCTCGACGCCGGGGATGTTCGGCAGCTTGCCCAACGAGCAGGCGCACAACTGGTTGGCCGCGAGCGGCATCGGGTTGCTCTGGAAAAGCGGGAGGCCATCGATGCGGTAGTAGCGGATGATCGCGTACTGACGGGTGGGGTCGAGCGGGTCGATCCACCACGCGACGACCTGGCAACAGACGATCGGGGGCTGTGGAGGGGGCGGGGGCGGCTCGGTGGATGTGCCGCAAGCGAGAACGCTCGCGAACGCTCCCGCGACAGTGAGGACAGACGCGACCGCCTGACGAGTGAACTTCGTCATGGACAGAGTCTCCTTGTTCCCGGCTGGTGCCTTGGTTCCGGATCCGAGGTCGGCCCGTCGATCCGTGATGTCACCTCAGCCTCGCGTACACAAAGGCGACGAGTCGATGATGCCATACTGCACCACAACGCGGCCGATGGGAAGCGAGAACTCGGAGAATGCGACGAAATGCGGTGGTGTGCTAGTGCGTGTTCATGAGGCGTCAACGTCGTGTTTACACGGCGTGAACGCGGGTCGTCGGTTCGGCTGAGAAAGCATGCACCGCGCGGGCCATTACGGGATGCGAACGAGCATGCTCGGCTGCTTGCGGTCCACTTCGCCCGGGCGCTTTTCGACGATGGGGTACTGGCCGTTGTGCAGGTTGAGCGGGTAGCGCTGCTGCAAAGCGATGAGCGATGGCGACTTGGGGCGCAGGCCCGCATCGAAGTCGTTGTCGGAGAAGACGCCGAGGGTGACGCTGCTGCGGTTCGGGCCGTGGTAGTAGAAGGCGAGTTCGCCATCGCGGCGGAGCTGGAGGGCGGCCTGCTCGGCAGCGCGCTTGGCCTCATCGCGCTTGGCGGATTCGTAGACGGCGATCTGCAGCGTGTACTGGGCCCGCGCGCCGTAGGACTTGGTCGCGGCCTCGAGGTTCAGCTCGGGCAGTTGGCCCGGGTCTGAGACCTCGGGCGGCGGGGCGAGGAACGCCGATGCGAAAGGCAGCGACTGCCCGATGGCGGTGTTGCGGATGGTGGTGAGGTCCTCGCGGACCTGCGGGGCATCGGGGGCTTCGTACAGGCCGACGACGATCGCCGCGCCGCGCTCGGTAGCGCGCACGAACACATCCTTGCGGTTGAGCGCATCGGAGATCGGGGCGAGCCGGGCCTGCGCATCGGCGAGCGCGCTCTTGCCGATGTGCGACTCGACCACGATCGACCAGGCGCGGGATGCGGGGTCCCTCGCCTGAGCATCTTTGGATGCATCCTTCGGGCTGGCTTGCTTGCCAGGGGCGAACACTTTGCGGCCCTCTTCCTTCTTCTTGTCGGCGTCCTTGCCCGCCCGGGCGGAGAACGCGGGGGCAGCTGCATCGCGCGAGCTGGACTCGCCCGCGGCTTGGTCGGCCTTTGACCCCGAAGCCCCGAAGGCGGCGACGATGGTGATGACGAGAACTTGAAGGATGAATGGGGGAATCGACCTCCCGAAATGGGGCGAGTCGGGGCCCTTCCGCCGCCGGAATTCGAGGGATATTTTGGGGCGGTCCGATGTGCGGTTATTGCTCATAAAGACCTGTTTGACAAGGAGTTAAGCGGTGAAGAAATGGTGGGGAGGAGTTTAAGGTTCGCCGACGATGCGTCCGATACAGAGTAACGCCGATGCCGGCCGCAGGACGCGGCAGGCTGACCGAGTCCCGCTACGGAGAGCGCCGATTCGACCAGGCCCTGCGGGATGTTCCCGCGGGGCTGAGGCTTCGCACGTTTCGACGCCACGGTTGGCCAGGTTCAGGAGCATCGAGTCATGACCGACATTTCTTGCGTCTCGTGCGGCACTTCGGCGGCGACCCCCGCGGTTGGGTCCCCGTCGCGCCGGAGCCCCGTGAGCGTCGAGGTTGCCGCGGCCCCCGCGGCTCGCGAAGTCGACAGCGTCAGCCTGTCCGAGCACGCCCGCTTGCTCGACACCCTCAAGAACTCCGATGGGGTTCGCCGGGACGTGGTCGACCGGGTTCGCGGCGAGATCGAGTCCGGCACCTACGATATCAGCGATGAGAAGCTCGACAAGGTTGTCGACGGGCTGATGCGCGATCTCTTCGCGTGAGCCATCTCTGAAGCACGAACATTGGGCACGCCGCGGTCGGTGGGATCGCGGCGTGCCCGCTTTTTCGGGAGAGCGAGTCGGGGACTCCGCTCCCTGACGGTCGCGGCTCGTTTCACGGTCGCGGCGCTGGCCCGCGATTGATGGGCATCACGGGCAGGTCGTGCCGAAGTTGGCGAGGACGGTGGTGATGTCGGTGAAGTCGACATCGCCATCGGAATCGGCATCGCCCGGGATGCCCGGTGCGCCGACGGCGGTGAAGTTCGCGAGCACGGTGGTGATGTCGGAGAAGTTGACGCTCCGGTCACCATCGGCATCGCCGCTGCACGGCGCCGGCGCGTTGCACTCGATCCCGCTGACGAGCAGGTCGTCGATCCCCGCCTCGACGACGGTGCCGACGCCGACATCGGCCGCGACGAATCGCAGCCGCATCTGGCTCGTGAGCGGCAGCAGCGACGCGGGCAGGATCGAGGCCCGCTGCCAGCCGCCCGCGCCGCCGAGGAGCGACTCGACCGTAATCCAGGAGGCGCCGTTGTCGTTGGAGATGCTGACGACGAACGTGTCCTCAGCGCCCGCCGAGAACCAGCGCCAGTAGGAGAGCGTGGGGTTTCCGGCGGCCGAGAGATCAAAGACGGGCGAGGTGAGGGTCGTCGCGCCGCCATCGATGTCGTTGAACCCCACGGACTGCCCGGCGGTGTGCTGGCCGGTGATCCAGGCGAACACTCCGGGGGCGGCGGTGTGATCATCCTCCGGCTGGGCCGATGTGCCCACGGGGTCGACGCGCGTCCAGATGCCGGTGGTCGCGGTGTCGCCGGGAGCTCCGGCGGTCCAGCCGGTGTCGGTCTCGATGGCATCGTCGACGGCGGTGATGACGTTGCCGATGCCGGCGATGAAGGGAGCCGCCGAGCCGGTCGTCGGGCTGTTCACCGCGCCGGCGACGTTGCCCGCGGCGGAGACGAAGAACTCGGGGTTGTTGCCGCAGGCGAACGCGGGCAGGCTCGCGGAGAAGAGGCTGCCGCTCCGGGCGACCAGCGGAACGGTGATGAAAGACCCCGAAGGACCCGAGCGATAGGACAGGGTGGCTGAGTTCTGGACCATGGCATCATCGCCCGGCGCGATCTCGACGTTGAAGGCCGAGGCGATGCTCGGGGCGATCAGCGATGGCGGGTTCAG
>JBIPMO010000049.1:0-14047 GCA_044369085.1 Phycisphaerales bacterium | reverse complement strand
AGCGACCGAAGAGGTGGACGCCGCCGTGGCAGTCCGGCTGGGCGACCGGCAGCTCGATGCCCGCGCGTTGCGTGTGCCCGCCGCGACCGGCGATGGCCCGGGGGAACAGTCGCTGCGCATCGAGTTCCAGGACAGCGAAGGGGGTGTTCTGACGGTGGCGCTGGGTCGCCCCGATCTGCTCGCGGGCGACGACACGGCCGGGCTCTTTCTGCGCCCGCCCCAGGGGGCATCGATCCTTGTGGTGCAGCCCAACGTGCCGAGCGCCGTGACCGATTATCTGGCGATCGATGCGCTGCAATCGCTCGGGCCGCGGGCGCTCCGCTCGGTGACCGCCGCCGAGTACGAGCGGATGGCTGCGGGGGCCGAGGGCTCAGGCCAGATCCGCGACTTCAACCTCGTGGTGTTCGACAGGGTGAGGCCGACAGTGCTGCCGCCGCTGCCCTCGCTGAGCTTCGGCGCTTCGGTGCCGATCGCCGGGGTCGCCGTGTCGCGCCCCGCGGACAAGGATCCCGCCGGAGCTCCGACGGGCTTTGCGTTCTGGCAGCGCAGCCACCCGGTGCTCCGCTTCGTGAACCTCGGGGTCGTGAACGTCGCTGCGCCGCTGAAAGTGACGCTGCCAGACACCGATGCCAATCGCGACGGGCCGCCGCTGCGCGTGGATGTGCTGGCATCGGGATCGAACGGCCCGCTGATCGTGCTCGCCGAGCAGGCGGGCATCCGCCGCGTGATCGTCGGGTTCGAACTCGCCGATTCGCAGTGGTGGCAGGACCCCGGCTTCCCGGTGTTCATCAAGAACGTGGTGGACCACCTGACGCTCACTGGCGATGAATCGGCGGGCCGGGCCCTGACGACGGTCGACACCGCCACGGTGAGGCCGCTGCCGGAAGCGCTGACGGTCGAGATCTCGGGGCCGATCAACGTGTCGCGCCCTCGCGATGAGGGTGGGTGGGCCGGAGCGGTCTCGCTGGGCCCCTTCCCGCTCGCCGGGCTCTATTCTGCCAGAGGCGTGGTGGCGGAGGATGCGGCGTTGGCGGTCAACATGCTCGACCCCTTCGAGAGCATGCTCGAGACGCGCAACGATGTGCTGCTCGGCGGACGCTCGGTGGCGTCGAGCATCGCCGGCCTTGGAGGGCTGCGCGAGGTGTGGCAATGGTTTGTCGCCGCCGCGGCCGGGCTGCTGGCGATGGAGTGGTTGCTCTACATCTGGCGCATGCGGGTTTGACGGTTCGCGCCCCGAATCATCGGCGCAGGTCGTCGGCGATCCTGACCCCTTCGCTGGCCGGAGCGGGCTGGTGGTAGGAATGGCACACGACGCAGCCGTGGGGCGCGCCCCCGCCCGTGCCGGCCGGAGCGTGGCATTTGGCGCAGCTGCTGATTGATGGCAGGAGAATGTCGGCGGTGGTCTGGCTTGCCTCCGCGGCGTGGCATTCATCGCAGCGGAGCATGCCGTGCGCGGCGTGTGAGAAATGAGACCGGGTCAGCCAGCGATCCGGGATCTCGGGGGAGCTCACCTCGAAGGCGGCATCGGGCGTGGTCGGGGCCGCGATGCCCTGGTGGCAATATCCGCATCGCTGCTCGCCCGCGAGCGCGGTCATGACCTGGGCCTTCTTCTCGCCGAGCCAGGCATCGCGGGCGGCGGCGCTTTCGAACACGGGCACGAGCGCTTCGGCCTTGTCCTTGTCTGATGCGCGGCGGCGGCCTCTCGATGTCGGCTGATCTGCCTGAGCGGGTTCGGCACCGGCCGCCGTCCCGGCCTCGCTGGCGGCCTTGATGATGAAGCGTTCGGGCCGGGCCCGCACCCACTGGCCGAGCTTTCGATCGATCGCCATCGCGACCAGGTCCGTCGACCCGTGCGGAGCGAGTTCGGCGTCGACGACCCCCTCGGCGATGTTGATCCTCCCCAGGTTGTCCTCGTGGCAGGGCCTGCAGCTGGATTCGAAGGTGATGGGCTTCATGTAGCGGCCCGCATCGTCGGAGATGTGACAACTCACGCAGCGCAGCCCGCCCGGGGGCGCGCCCTTGAGCTCGGGATCCATGTGCCGGGCGTGTCCCATGCGCAGCGGGGTGGCGTCCTTGCGGCTTTCTCTGAGGATGGCCCACTCGGGGTGCCCCGCCGGGAACGATGTCACGCTGTTGACGATCGTTGGCTGCGCCGGCGGCAGGGTGCGCGGCGTGCGCATCGCGGCCACGGCCACGCCTACCGCCGCGGCGATGAGCGCCAGCGACATCCAAGGTCGGCGCTTCATCGTGGTTCTCCCGGCCGGCTTTCGCGCGCGCCCGGGACGACCCCTTCGGGCAGACGTCCCGACAGCGCGAGGTCGGCGTGGCACTGCGTGCATGTCAGGTCGGGCGCGGCCGCGAGGTCGTGGTCCGCTCCCTGATGCTCAACATGGCACGCCGAGCACTTGGCCGCGGTGATGAACCGGTGGCCCGAGATCGACACCGCCTCGCCCGTGAAGCGGGACTGCATGGGGTTGTGCGCCGGAGCGACGTGGCAGTCGCGGCATTTGCCATCGTCCACCGGCCGCGAGAACACGCTGAAGCGCGACAGCCCGTTGTCCCCGGCATGACACTTGGAGCAGTCGTCGGCGAACATCGCGTGCGCGTGCGTCAGAGGCCCTGAGCTGTAGATCGTCTCTTCGCGCAGCGCGGCCGCGGCGGTGATCCATGCCAGCCCCGCGAGCACGGCGATGCCCGCGAGCCTCAGCGTCCAGCGGTCGGCCAGGTGGCTGCGGCGAACGTACGTCAGATCGAATCGCTCGGAGAGCGGGCGCGGATCTTTCATGGCTTCACCTTGCCGGTCCTCGACTTCTGGGCGTTCACCATTGCAGGTACCTCATCGCGTTCACGGCGTGGATCCCGGCCAGCACCAGCAGCGCCCACGACAGCGGGACGTGCACCAGCAGCCACGCGAAAAGGACACGCATCAAGGAGCGTTGGCGCGAGAGCAGGCGGTGCCGCGCGACAAGCTCGCGCATCTCATCGATCCCGGGGTGGATGTGCGGCGGGGTCATGGTCCGCAGCGCGACGAACAGCGACTCGGTCCGCCCCTGGTTCGCGAGCATAGAGCGCGGCAGGCGCAGCAGGTACGGCGTCACGTACTCGTGGTAGAAGCGGCGCAGCGGCTCGCCGCCGAAGGGGGGCTTGTTCACGTTTCCCACGCGGTGTTCGAGCGGCGAGGCGGGGGGGGCTCCTGCGGCGTCGGCGGCCATTTCACGCCGCGATTGCTCGCCCGCCTGCGTGCTCCAGCCGGGGGCGACGCTGTCGATCGATCCGGCGAACTCGATGACGGTGGCCTTCATCCGCTCGCTCACATAGCCGAGCTGTCGATCGATCTGCTGCGCCACGGTCTCGCCGGGGACGCTGTGCAGCAGCAGGCGCGGGATCAGTTGCTGCAGCACCACCCCGACCAGCGCGCTCGCGGTGACCAATCCCAGGAGCGCCCACAGGACCGAGGTCAGCGGCCCGCCCAGGGAGAACCCGGCGTGCAGCGCCACCAGCCACACGCAGAGCACGCCCAGCCAGATGTGAGCCCGCATCCAGGAGCGAGCCGACCCCAGGCGCCAGTGAGGGACGCGACGCTTGAGACCCAGCGCCGCGCAGAAGATCATGATCGCGTACGCCCCGACGCCGAGCGACAGGCCGATCGCCGTCTCCCCGCCCCGCCCCATCGCCGGCGCCTGCGGATCAAGCCAGTAGCCCGCCGCCGCGCCGGCGGCGAGGATCAGCGTTGCGGAGATCCACGGCTTGTGCTTGCGATCGATGAGCATCGTGACTGGTCGCGGCGGCGGTGAGAGCTACGGATGCGTGGGAGGTGGTTGCGACGGGTGCGAAGGGTTGCTGGAGTGGCTGCCGCTGGTGCGCTGCGGCGGGACGATGAACGACGGGCGGCTCTGCGAGTTGGAGGCCGCGGCGCCGGAGGCTCCGGCGGTGAGGAACTCCGCGGCGTTGACGCGCATCGCCGCGTCGTGCGGGCAGGCATAAACGCAGGCGGGGCCGGTGGGCAGGCTGCTGCACTGGTCGCAGACCACGGCTCGCTCGCTGACCTCGACAACCTCGCCCCCTTCGGCCACGCGGCGCGCACCTTCCGAAACATCCTTGCCGAACTCTTCGAGGCCGTGCATCTGGATGCTGTTGTACGGGCACTGCTTGGCGCACACACCGCAGCCGACGCACCAATCCTCGATCAGGATGTTCAGGTCCTTGGCCTTGCGGATCGATCCCACCGGGCAGCCGATCATGCACACGGGGTCCAGGCACATCCGGCATGAGGCGGGGACCAGGTACTTGTCAATGCGTGGCCCCTCGCGGATCAGGCGCGAGAGACCGTCCTCGTGCGCGTGCGTGCAGGCCTGGGCGCACTGGTCGCAGCGCGTGCACTTCTCGAGGTCGATCAGCATCAGGTTCTGGCCCTGCACGAGCCCGAGTTCCTCGACTTCTTTCGAGAACACCGTCGGAGTGATGTAGTGCCGCGCCCGCTCCTGCTGGGTCTGGCGCTTGGCGGCAAGTGCCCGGAGCGAATCGCGCACGGCCGGGTGGCGGGCCGTGACTTCTTCGAAGAGGTCCTTGCCGATCCGCACCAGTTCCACCTGGGCCGGGCGTCGCTTGCGCCCGCCCTCAAGCAGCAGCGGGTGGTCGGCGGCGACGCAGGTGGCGCTCCGCGGCTCGTCGGCGAGCAGGCCCATCTCGCCGAAGCAGTCGCCCTTGGTCAGGTACGCGAGCCGGCGGGGCCCGCCCGGGAACTGCTTGCTCACCGACACCTGGCCGCGGCGGATCAGGTACATGCTGTCGGGCGCCTCGCCTTCATTAAAGACCACCGCGCCCGCATCGAGGGTCAGCAGCTCGACACGCTCGCGGATCAGGCCCAGTACGTCAGGAGGCATGTCCTGGAAGAGCCACACGTTCCGCAGGTGATTGTCCAGCGCTCGCTGCCGGTACACCTGGTCCATCTGCTCCTTGAATGTCTTGGATCGGAGCAGGAGGTCGTACATGTTCCGCAGGATCTCGATCATCACGCAGGGCGATTCGGCGATGACCGTCGCCGAGCGAGGCGCGAGCTGAAGGCACGACATCTCCCCGAAAATGTCCCCCTTGCCCAGCGTGGCGATCAGCGATCCGTACCGCAGGTCGACGCTCGCATCGATCGGCACGATCGTCTGGGCAGGGTACGACCGCGGGCCGGGCACGGGACGTTGCCCGAACACGCGGCCGACCGCCGCGATGAGCCCGCCCTGACGACGCTTGTGCTTTGATTCCTCGCGGCGCGTGATGAAGATCCGCGCCTGGCCCTCGAGGATGTAGAACGCCGTCGTGCCCCCCTCACCCTGGCGGCAGATCACATCACCCCGGTCAAAGGTCCGGCGGCGGACCGTTCCCGGGAACTTGGCGATCATGTCGGGCTTGACATCCTTGAAGATCTCAAGGGCGGCGAGTTCCTCGACGGAGAGTGCATCCCCTTCGAAATGGGCCAGTGGCATCGACTTGACGGCCATCCGTTGGCTCCGGGCCGCGTCGGAAACACGGCAAGACACGCTGACGGCAGTATCGCCGCACGATCCGCGAATGACAAAGCGTATCGGCTGAGACTCAGGCTCAGCATGTGAGTTTGACCTCGTCGGGCCCGCGCGGTGAAGTGTTGCATCGCCCCGAGCCGATCCTGTGCTCACCGCGGTGGTGCAATGGAGGTCCTCAATGAACTCGCTGCTGTCACGCCGGCCGGCCCGATGGATCCTGACGTTGGTCGCTGCGGCGGGTGCCGCAGGCACATTCCTCGCAGCCCCGGCGCTGCTTGGCGGGGCCCCAGCCGGGGTTGAGTTCGTCGATACGGGCGGGCATTGGGTCGTGCCCGGGCTCGTTTACGAGGGCGATGGCTCGTGCTCGGCCGCGGCCTGCCACGGCAGCGACGAGGCCAAGATCCAGTCCGGCAGCAAGATCGGCGACGAGTACACCATCTTCACCGCCGCCGGTGAAGAGGGCGATCCGCACGCCCGGTCGTGGAAGACGCTCGCGAGCGCCGATTCGAAGGCCATCGCGGCCAAGCTCAAGCTCGAGAGCGCCCAGGACTCAGCGCGCTGCCTGGTCTGCCACGCCCTCGAGGTGCCCGAACCGCAGCGGGGCAAGAAGTACGACATCACCACGGGCAACTCCTGCGAATCATGCCACGGGCCATCGCAGAAGTGGATCGAGCCGCACGCCAAGGCTGGCTGGACCGCGGGCGAGAGATCCAAGCTCGGAACCACCGGTCTGCTCGGCACCCACGGCATGCTCGACACCTCCGACCTCGCGCTGCGGGCCGAGCTCTGCGTCGCTTGCCACCTGCAGATCGACAAAGACCTGCTCGATGCGGGCCATCCCGCCCTGCGCTTCGAGATGTACGGCTACAACGCCTACTTCTTCGATAAGACCTACACCCCGCACTGGGATGAGCCCAAGGGCAAGGGCATCACCGCCCGGCAGTGGGCGATCGGCCAGAGCGTCGCCCTCACCGCCGCAAAGAAGCAAGTGGGAGCCTGGAAGGCCAAGGGTCAGGACCCCGCCGCTGCTGATGAGCTGGTCCTGATCTACCAGCAGGGATCCGACCTTGCGGCCAAGCATCTGAAGGGTGGCGATGTGACCGGCGCCGCGTGCGCCGCCGCCGCGGCCGACCTCGCGGGCCTCGCCGAAGGTGCCAAGACCGATCTGCACCGCAAGGTCATCGCTTTCGGCGTGATGGCTCTGTGCGAGGCCGCGCACGACCTGCGCAGCGCCGAGCCCGCTGAAGAGATCTGGGCCGCTTTCGACACCGCATCGGCCGGCAAATCGGGCGCGGACTACGTCGCCGCGGTCAAGAAGATCGCCGGGGCGACCAAGTAACGATGGAACCGCGGTGATCAGCGGCGGTGCGGGCTCAGAGCAGCCCGTTTGCCTGCATCACCGCTCGCGCGGCCGCCTTGGCGTCGCGAGCCGGTGCGCTCGTCGCGGTCATCTGCGCCGCGGCGATCGCGCCGCTCGCGATGACGAACAGGGTTCGACCGATCGACTCCGGGTCCTTCGCGCCGGCCTCGCGGGCGAAGTGGGTCAGGGCGTGCTCGATCCTCGTCTTGTGTTCGAGCGCGACCTGGTGCACGGGATCGCCCGGATCGGGGAACTCCCCTGAAGCGCGCATGAACCCGCAGCCGTTGAAGTCCCGCTCGTCGAACCACTCTTCGAGCACATCAAAGACGGCGAGCAGCCGCGCGGCAGCGGCCTTGGGCCCGGTGCGCGGCGCCCGCGGGCCTTTGAACGCCAGTCGCTCGATCGACGCGGCGAACCAATCCATCCACTGCGCGTCGCGCTCGCGGAGCGCCTGGGCGATCAGGTCCTCCTTGCTCTGGAAGTTGTTGTAGAGCGACATCTTCGCCACGCCCGCACGTTCAAGGATCGCGTTGATGCCCGTGGCACGGAAGCCCTGGTCGTTGAAGAGCTCCAGAGCGGCCTGGATCAGCTTGTCGCGCGGTGAGCGGGTCATCGGGAGCACGAACTTTCGGCGAACAGGGCTTGTTCCCTTGCAAGAAACGCGGTTGGGAAGTTCTTTCGAGAAAATCCGGTTGCTGCGGAAATAGACAGACCAGTCTACCTATTCGCTGAGGCGAGGGCAACGGTTCCCGCCGGGTGGCGAGGACCGGGAAAGTGCCCGCTCGACCGGAACAGAGGAACCAAACCATGCCCCGCATCCAGCCCATCGCTCACGAATCCGCCACCGGCAAGGCCCGCTCGCTGCTCGACGGTGTGAAGAGCAAACTCGGCTTTGTCCCCAACATGATGGCCACCATGGCCCAGTCCCCCGCGGTCCTCGAGGGCTACCTCAACTTCTCCGGTGCTCTTGCGGGCGGCGCGCTCAGCGCCAAGACCCGCGAGCAGATCGCGATCGCCGTCGCCGAGGCCAACACCTGCGACTACTGCGCAAGCGCCCACCGCGCCATCGGCAAGATGGTCGGCCTCAACGATGGCGAGATGGAGAGCAACCGCACCGGCACCTCGGCCGACCTCAAGACCGACACCGTCCTGAAGCTCGCCCAGCGCCTCGTGCTCGGCAAGGGCCGCCTGACGGACACCGAGATCTCCAAGGCGCGCGGTGCGGGGCTGACCGATGGCGAGATCGAGGAAGTCATCGCCAACGTCGCTCTGAACGTGTTCACCAACTACTTCAACCACGTCGCCGACCCCGCGATCGACTTCCCGCAGGTCATCCGCACCGCCAAGGCCTGAGCGAACGTTGACGATCACCTGCTACCGTGCTCGCGGAGCAAACCGCTCTCGCGCTCCCTCCGGGTCCCAATACAGAGGAGTACATCGCCATGAATCATGTGAACCGTGCCCGTGCTTTGTTCGCGGCCGGGCTCATCGGCCTCGGGGCCGCCGGGCTCTCGCTGGTGTCCGTCGCCGCCCCCGTCGTCGCCGGTGAAGCGCCGGCGGCCGACAAAGTCGCCGCGAGCGCATCTCCCCGGATCTCCTACCGCACCGTCAAGATCGACAACCTCGACATCTTCTACCGCGAGGCCGGGCCCGCCGACCCCTCCGCCCCGGTGATCCTGCTTCTCCACGGTTTCCCCGCTTCGTCGCACATGTTCCGCAACCTCATCCCGGCTCTGGCGGACAAGTACCGCGTGATCGCGCCGGACTATCCGGGTTACGGGCAGAGCAGTTCGCCCGCCAGCACGGAGTTCCAATACACCTTCGACAACCTCGCGAGCGTGGTCGACAAGTTCACGCAGGCTGTTGGGCTGACCAAGTTCGTGGTCTACGTCCAGGACTACGGCGCGCCCATCGGCTACCGCATCGCCTCGGCCCATCCCGAGCGGATCGCGGGCATCATCGTCCAGAACGGCAACGCGTACGAAGAGGGGCTGCCCGATTCGTTCTGGAAGCCGATCAAGGAGTACTGGGCCGATCCGTCGCCCGCCAGGCGCGATGTGCTCCGCCCTTTCCTGAACATCGATATCACCAAGTGGCAGTACCTCACGGGCGTGCGCGACCCCGCGAACATCAGCCCCGATGCATGGGTGAGCGACCAGGCGGGCATGGACCGCCCGGGCAACAAGGAGATCCAGCTCGACCTGTTCCTGAGCTACGGCAGCAATCCCCCGCTCTACCCCAAGTGGCAGGCCTACTTCCGCGAGCACCAGCCGCCGACCCTGATCGTGTGGGGCAAGAACGACCCGATCTTCCCGCCCGTCGGCGCTGAGCCTTACAAGCGCGACCTGAAGAACCTGGACTTCAACCTGCTGGACACGGGGCACTTCGCGCTCGAGGAGGACGGCGCCCTGATTGCCACCAAGATCCGCGAGTTCATGGAGCGCCGCATCGTGCCCGCTAAGTGATTCGCGGCCGTCACCCGACAGTCAACGAACTCAGCGATGCGACGAAGCCGAAGGATCCAGATCCCTCGGCTTCTTTCGTTCCATGGATGATGAGCGCGCCTCAGTGCCGATCAAGCAGCGACTTCCGCGGCGTGACCACCCCGGTGGCCAGCCCGAGCCGCTTGAAGAGCAGGATCGTCAGGTACGACACATCAAACTCCCACCAGCGGTGCCCGTGCGCAGCGCTCCGCTGGTCGGCGTGATGATTGTTGTGCCACCCCTCGCCGTTGCTCAGCAGAGCGACGACCCAGTTGTTGCGGCTGCCCTCGCCCGTCTCGTAGTTGCGGTAGCCCGCCAGGTGCGTGAACGAGTTGACCGACCAGGTGATGTGCCAGACGACCACGGTGCGGACGAACACGGCCCACACCAGCATCGAGAGCCCCAACTGCACCGCGGCCATCAGCGTGCCGCCGCTGATGAGGCCGATGATGGCTCCAAGCGCGTAGAAGATCGCCGCGTGCACGGCGTAGACCAGCAGCCAGCGGCCGCGCCGCTCGAGCTGGACGTAAAACCGGTCGCGGCACAGGTCGCGGACGTATGTCCGGCACTTCTCCAGCGAGTTCACCTCGCGGTTCTCGACGAGCATCCATCCGATGTGCGCCCACAGGAACGCGACCAGCGGGCTGTGCGGATCGGGCTCGGTGTCGGAGTGCTGGTGGTGCATCCGGTGGTTCGCCACCCACTTGACGGGCGACCCCTCCAGGCTGCACACACCCAGCAACGTCAGCGTGTGCTCGAACCACCGCGGCGACTTGAACGACCGGTGGGTGAGCAGGCGATGGAACCCGATGTTCACACCGAGCGTGCCGAACACGTACACCCCCGCCACCGCGAACCCGACGCTCCACCAACTGAAGAGCCAGGGCAGCACCGCCAGCAGCGCCAGCGCATGCACGATGATGATGCTCAGCGTCACGCTCCAGCGGATGCTCGACCAGCGCACCCCGAGCGGCAGCCGCAGCAGTCTGGGCAGCCCGCTCTCCACCGCTCGCGGGTCCGAGGCGAGCAGAGCCGTCGCCGATGACAGAGATGTCGGGTTCAGACCGTCGGCGGGCAACTCGACCGGGCTGTCGGGCAGCTTGGCCTCGACCAGCGAGCCGTCAAGAGCGCTATCAGACAGCGAACCAGTCGCATCCGCCAAGGAGAGTTCTCGGGCAGCAGCGACCGTTGGCGTTTGAGAGTTTGGCATGTGGATTAGGGGATTATAGACGGAGCGGGGGGGCAACGCTGAACGCGCCGCACACCGCTCTGACCTGTGACCGATCGAGACATCCGCGAACTCATCGATGAGGGTCGTCGCTGATGCAGGTGGTGTTCGCTGCGACGGTCGTGCTCAACCGGTGCGGGGTAACGATCTGTCGAACCACCAAGCCCCTTACTGAATCCCCCGCCTCCAGAACCCGATCCCCATCTTCTCCTTCGCCATCCAGAGCGTCTCTTCCGCCACCACGTTCGCTCGCTTGGTCCCGGCCTTGATGATGTCGATGACCACATCATCTCCGCCCGGCTTCTCGTACTCGGCTCGGCGGGCCCGGATCGGGTCGAGCAGGGTGTTGATGGCTTCAGTCAACTCGGCCTTGACGTGCCCATCGCCCAGATTGTCGCCGCGGACGTAGCGGTCCTTCAGTTCCGCGGCACGAGCGGGGGCGATGAAGGCATCGACGAACTGCATGAGCGCGTTGCTCGCATCGCCGGGCTCGGTGGGGCTCTGGCGGCCCGTGAAGATCTTGCCGATCTTCTTTTTCACTTCGGCGGCCGGGTCGCTGAGCATGATGGCGTTGCCCAGGCTCTTGGACATCTTCTGCACGCCATCGATCCCGGGCAGGCGGGCGATGCGACCGATCAGGGCTCGCGGGACAGGGAACACGCCGCCCGCCTTCTCGTGCTCGTCATCGGGCACGCGGTTGCCCACGCCGCAGTACACCTGGTTGAACTTCCCCGCCACCGCTCGGCACATCTCGATGTGCGGCACCTGATCTTCGCCCACCGGGATCAGCGCCGGGCGGAAGGCGAGGATGTCCGCGCACTGGCCCACGGCGTACATCGGGAAGCCGAAGGGGTAGGTGTCGCCGAGACCCTTGCTGTCGATCTCGGTCTTGATCGTCGGGTTGTTCATCACGCGGTTGAAGGGGATCAGCATCGCGAAGAACCACGTCAGCTCGGCGATGGCGGGCACCTCGGTCTGCAGCACGAAGGTCGCCTTGGCCGGGTCGATGCCGCAGGCGAGCCAGTCCTTGACGATCTCGAGCGTACTCTCGCGGATCTCGGCGGGCTTCTCCGCTCGCGTTGTGAAGGCGTGCATGTTGGCGATCAGGAAGTAGCAGTCGTAGGGTTCCTGCATCGCGAGCCGGCGCTCGATCGACCCGACGTAGTGCCCCAGGTGCAGGCGGCCCGTGGGTGTGTCCCCGGTCAGGACGCGCGGGCGTGTGCCCGGGGGCGGGAGGACCAGGTCGGTGATTGCGGAAGCTCGCGTCATGGGACGAGAGGGTAGGTGCAGGAACTCGAGGCGAAAAGCGAGCCGAAAAGAAACTCCCCGCACGCAGGAAAGCGGGCAGGAGTGGGGGAGTGATGGTTAGGGCATCGCGAACGCCAGCACCACATTCGCCGCGTTGAACAGGATATGCATCACGATCGGCACCACCAGCCGCCCGGTCCGCTCGTACGCGATCCCGAATCCCAGAGCGAGCACAAACAGCGTCACCAACGCGTGCGGCGACACCACCGCGGCGTGCATCAGCGTGAAAACGCTCGCGACGACGAGCACAGGGATCCAGCACCGCATTGTCGATGGAGAGCGCGGGGGTGGCGCGGCATGCTCGGTGGCCAGTCGCAGGTCCGGCCGCGACGATGCCGGGCCCGCGAGCATCCGCCGCAGCGAAGTTTGGAGGAAGCCCCGGTACACCAGCTCCTCGGCCAGGGGTGCCCCGACCGTCACGCCCGCGACCGTGATCCACCACCACAGCGCCCCCGGGCCGATGACCGAGGACGGATCGGCGATCTGCTTGAGCGTCTCGTGCGCCATCGGATCGGGTGCGCGCCCTGCGAGGGCGCTGGCGATGCGGGCGGCGATCCAGCCCACCGCGAGCACGATCGGAAAAACCAGACAGAACGCGATGGCCCCGGCTCGCAGGTCGCGCGGCAGCGTTCGCCGAAGCCCGGAGACTCCGATCAACGCCGTCATCCCCGGCAGCGCCCCGAGCACGAACACCGCCCCGATCGCCGCGCCGACATAGCTCCCCAGCGAGAGCATCGCGATCCCCTTCAGCGATGAGAGCACATCGGGGGGCATGTTGAGCAGCATCCGCGCCGATGCCGCCCCCATCTGCTGAGCAAACCAGATCACCAGTGCCGCCAGCCCGAGGATCGGCCAGTCCGGCACCGATGTTTGTGGCGGATCGGCGGGCCAGCCGTGATGCCGCGCAGGCTTCCAAAGACCGCGGCGGAGAATCGTGATCCCCGCGAGGAGCGCGAGCACCGCGATCACCCCCGCCAAGGCGAGATCGCCGGTGCTCGCCGGACGGTCGGGCGCAGCGGCTGGCGGGCCGCCTCGTTCGGTCTGTGTCAGGTCGCGTGCGCTCGGCTCGTCTTCCTCCACATCCTGTTTCTTCACATCAACAGGCTCGGGCTGAGCAGCCTGCTCGGCCTGACCCTGCAACAATGCCGCCCTATTGGCGTGGGCACGTGCATCGGGCATCAGCCACGCCGACAGTCCGATGATGATCATGAGAGCGGTGACGAGCGCGGAGCGCGCTGACCCGCAGCGCAGAACCCCCATGCCCGAGCCATCGCCCGACCCCGCCGCCTCCCCCAAGCCGCCCGAGACGCTCGCGGCGATCATCGACCACAAGCGCATCGAGGTCGAAGCGGGCAAGGCCCGCGCCACAATTGACCAGCTCCGCGAGCGGATCGCCGAGCTCGGCCGGCCGCGCAACTTCTTCCAGGCGCTGGTGCGCCACAAGGACGCGACCGACACCGCCATCATCGCCGAGATTAAGCGCAAGAGCCCCTCGGCCGGCTGGATCCGGGATGAGTATCGCCGCGATGACTTTGACCCTGCGGCCATCGCTCGACAGTATCACGAGGCCGGGGCCTCCGCGATTTCCTGCCTGACCGATGAGCGCTTCTTCGCGGGTGATCTTGGCTACATCCACCGCATCAAGGACGCCGTCCCGCTGCCCGTCCTCCGCAAGGATTTCATCATCGACCCGTGGCAGGTGTGGGAGAGCCGGGCCGCCGGGGCCGATGCCATCCTGCTCATCGCCGAGTGCCTGTCGCAGGCGGAGATCCTGGACCTGTCGATCCTCGCTCGCGAGCTGCAGCTCACCACGCTGATCGAGTGCCACGACATGGACAACCTGCTGCGCGTGCTGCCGCACGTCGGGTTCCCCGAGCGCTCCTACGGGCTGCTCGGCATCAACAACCGCGACCTGACCACGATGAAGGTTGACCTGAACCACACCACGCGCCTGGCGATGATGATCGAGGACACCTCCATCCTCGTGAGCGAGTCGGGGATCAAGACCCCGGCCGACATCGAGAAACTCCGCAAGGTCGGCGTGCGCATCGTGCTGGTGGGCGAGAGCTTGATGCGCGAGGAAGGCCCGGGAGCGGCGCTCGCCCGATTGCTGGGGCGGGCGTAACGAGCCGCGCCCGGGGGGGAGCGGAGGCCT
>JBIPMO010000265.1:0-4502 GCA_044369085.1 Phycisphaerales bacterium | reverse complement strand
CCACCTCACGCCCGATTACATCGCAGTGGCCCGCGGCGATGCGCCCTCCGATCTCCTTCTGACCAACGCCAACCTCATCAATGTCTTCACCTGCGAGATCATTCCCGCGAGCGTGGCCGTTCACCATGGCCGGATCGCCGCGGTCCTTCCCCCGGGCAGAAGCCCGCCGGCGCGGAACTCCGTCGACCTTCGTGGGTCCTTCCTCGCGCCGGGCCTCATCGATGCCCACATGCACGTCGAGAGCACCATGCTCCCGCCGAGCGAGTTTGTGAAGCTCGCCGTCCCCCACGGCACCACCGGCGTCGTTCTGGACCCGCACGAGATCGCCAACGTCCTGGGCGTCCCGGGCATCCTCGCGCTGATGCGCAACGCTCGGGGGCTGCCGATGGATATCCGCTTCGCGCTCTCCTCGTGCGTCCCGTCTTGCCACCTGGAAACCAGCGGCGCTCGCATCGAGGCCGCCGACCTCGAGCCGCTCTTTGACGCCCCGGAAAATCAGCAGGTCGTCGTCGCGCTGGCCGAGATGATGAACTTCCCGGGCGTCGTGCACGCCGATCCCGCCGTGCTCGCCAAGGTGAGCCTCGGGCTCTCGCGCCGCATCGTCGACGGGCACGCCCCCGGGCTCACGGGCCCCGTGCTTCAGGCCTACATCGCCGCGGGCATCTCGTCCGATCACGAGTGCACGACGCTCGCCGAGACCATCGAGAAGCTCAGGCTGGGCATGCACATCCATATCCGCGAGGGCTCCGCCGCACGCAATCTGGAAGCCCTGCTGCCCGCCGTCACGCCGGCGAGCCGCACGTGTTTCTCCTTCTGCACCGATGACCGCCACCCCGCCGACCTGCTGCACGACGGGCACATTGACAACGTTGTGCGCAAGGCCATCAACCTCGGCCTCAACCTCCCCACCGCCTGCGCCATCGCCTCGCTGCATACCGCGAGGCACTACGGCATGACGCACCGCGGCGCGATCGCACCCGGGTATCACGCCGACATGATCGTGTTTGACGATCCGAAATCCTTCCGAACCCGCATGGTCTTCTTCCAGGGAACGCTCGTCGCCGAGAACGGCGGCTACCTGCCTCATCCGGCCCAGACAGCCGAATCAGCGGCCGCATCGTTCCCGAGCGCGCCCGTTCGGCTGCCGAAGCACTTCGGCACGGCTTCGCTGCACGTACCAGCGCCATCGGGGGCCGGGCCGCATCGCATCCGCATCATCGGCATGGACCCGCACCAGCTCGTGACGCAGAGCCTCGCGCTCGATGCCCGGATCGAATCCGGAGCGATCGTGGCCGACCCCGCTCGCGACATCCTCAAACTCGCCGTGATCGAGCGCCACCGCGGCAGCGGCAACATCGGCCTGGGATTCGTCCGGGGCTTCGGGCTCAAGCACGGCGCGATCGCCTCCACCGTCGGCCACGATGCCCACAACCTCGCCATCGTCGGCACCAACGACCACGACATGGTCACCGCGGCGACCGCTCTGGCAGAGGCGGGCGGCGGCCAGTGCGCCGTCAGGGACGGCAAGGTCCTGGCGATCCTCCCGCTCCCCATCGCAGGGCTGATGAGCGACCAGCCCGCCGACCACGTCATCAGCCAGCAGGCCCGACTGCTCTACGCCACGCACCACGACCTCGCCTGCCCGCACGAGGACCCCTTCATGCCGCTCTCATTCATGCCGCTGCCCGTGATCCCGCACCTCAAACTCAGCGACCTGGGGCTCGTGGATGTCGACCAGTTCAAGATCGTGCCGCTGGTGATCTGAAGGCATCGAGGCATCAAGCCATCGACGCATCAAGTGAAAGGCAAAGAGAGCAGTATCCATGCGCCGCTGCTGCTTTCACTCGATGGCTGGAAGGCTCGATGCCTCGATGCCTCGATGCCTTCCGCTTACTTCTTCTCCGCCAGCGGCGTGAAGTCGAGCACCGTCTCCGCGGGCAGCTTCTCGAAGCCGGTGGCGTAGTAATCGATCAGATTGCCCGTCGTGATGTCGTGGTTCACTTCAAACGACAGCATGATCTTGTCGCCCGCCTTGAGCCCATCGAGCTTCAGGTCTTTCACCGGGGGAAAGGGCATCGTCATCGTGTTCATACCGAGCGAGCCATCCTGGTTCCGGAAGTTGGGCATCGCCTCGTGGCGTACCTGGAACTCGGCGAGCGGCGCTTCGGGGCTCGGCAGCTGCATCACCTCGCCACGGACCTTGTACAGGTCCTTGCGCACGGGTGGTTGCGCCTGCTGCTGCGTTGCCGCCCGCTTCTCGCAGCCCGACACTGCGGCGAGCGTCGCCAGGGTCGACGCGAACACGGCCATGACAATCAAGCGTGGGGTGTGCATAACGACAGCGTACGCTCGAAGGCCGAGGTCCACACGCGAGCGAGTTCAAGTGGAGAAACGAACCGCCGAGCGTCTCAGGCCGCCGAGACGGTCAGGTACTTCATGACGGCCTCGAAGTCGGCCTTGACATGCGGGAAGTACCGCATCGTCCAGGTCGCGCCGGGGACGCAGCGGACGATCTTGGACGACTTCTCGCGCACTTCCCACGGGCGCTTGCCGCGCGAGCGGATGACCAGGGTCTGGACGCGGTCTTCCTGGGCGCTCTTGAGCGAACGCTTGACCTTGGGGTCAAGGCGCATCAGCCGCAGCAGGGTCTTCTGGTCGCCCTCGCGCGTCACTTGCTTGGCGACAACGCAGCGGATGTTCTGGCCGGGTTTGATCGAATCGAGCATGACACCACGTCCTTAACGCGCAAGCGCGAAACCTGGGAACCAAAGCGAAACCCACCGACGCCCACCGGCGAGCGGGGCGGGAAAGATAGCAGCCCGCACCCCGAACGTCCACACGGAACATTGACAATACCGATCACCACCCAAACAATCAGTGATTCCCGGCCGCACGCACGGAAATGCGCCGGCCGAGGTCTAGACTTGGCCCCTCCAACTTCGCCCTGATCCTGAAAGGCCCGCTTCACCATGGACCAGCCCACCCCGCCCCGCTTCAACCCCGATGCTCCCCACCAGCGCAGGCCGAAGCTCCGCCCGGTCCGGGGCTTCCCGGTGCAGCACGGCGAGCAGACGCTGCTTGGCCTCGCCGATGCCCGCCAGATCTCCGAGCGCGTGGTCTACACCATCCCGCAGGTGCAGGTGATCCTGCCCCACATGAACGGGCAGAACGACCATGACGCCATCCTCGCCGCCGTCGGCCGCGGGCTGCGGCGCGAGGACCTTGAGATGCTCGTCGCCCAGCTCGACGATGCGGGGCTGCTCGAAGGCCCCAACTTCGAGGCCATGCTGGTGAAGGTTCGCGAGCAGTTCGATTCGTCCGATGTGCTGCCCCCCGCCGGCACCGCCGACTTCGCCGACGCCATGGTCGCCCAGGAGATCGGCGAGTCGGTGACCGACGAGCAGAAGGCCGAACTGGGCCCGGACCGCCTGCGCAAGGCGTTCGATGAGTGGATGAGCAGCGCGCTCAAGGATGCCGAGGACCCCTCGTTCAACACGCTGCCCAAGGCGATCATCGCGCCGCACCTTGACTACTACCGCGGATGGATGAACTACGCCCACGCCTACGGGCGGATGCGCGTCGTCGACCGCCCGGACCGCGTCGTCATCCTCGGAACCAACCACTTCGGCCACGGAACCGGCGTCGTCGCCTGCGACAAGGGGTACCAGTCTCCCCTGGGCACCTGCAAGGCCGACAAGGGCTTCATTGAGATCCTCGGCAAGCACATGACGGCCGAGCAGACGCGCCTCCTCTTCGAGCATCGCTACGACCACGAGCGCGAGCACTCCATCGAGCTGCACATCCCCTGGATCCAGCACGTCTTCGGCAAGGATGACAAGGGCGAGTTCCCCGCCGTCTTCGGCGTGCTCATCCACGACCCCGCCGTGAACAACGGCGATTCGTACGACGGCAAGGGGCTGGGCCTCATGCCCTTCATCGACGCGATGAAAAAGGCCGTCTCCGATGCGCCGGGGAAAACGCTGCTCATCTCGTCGGCGGACCTCGCTCACATCGGCGCTTCGTTCGGCGACCGCGTGCAGTTCACCGCCGAGACCGAAGAGGCCAAGCAGTTCCGCGACAAGATCCTCAAGCACGACAGCGAGATGGTGAACCTGGTCCGTCAGGCCAAGGCCGAGGATCTGGTCTCGTCCATGGCGTGGCAGCAGAACCCGACCCGCTGGTGCAGCGTGGGCAACCTGGTCGCCACCATGAAGATCACCGGCGCCCCCGATGTCCGTGTCCTGAACTACACCATCGCGGGCGATCAGCAGGGCGTGGCTCTGGTGTCTTCGATGGCCGGCGTCATCGCCTGACCGCGCGGCCTCGCGATCCCATTCGATGCCAAGCGATACGATCCGCATCCTCGCTCTGATCGCCGCGGCCGCCCTCGCGGGGCTGGGGATCTGGTCCGTGTCGCTGGGAAGGCGAGACAGCGAGGAAGCACGCCCCATCACGCTCGCGGGCATCGGCCGCGTCAGCGAGATAACCATGCTCGTCGCCGG
>JBIPMO010000264.1:0-4519 GCA_044369085.1 Phycisphaerales bacterium | reverse complement strand
GCCATCGGGGACGAGCATGATGGAACTGGGTCTGCGCTTTGTTTCGCTCCCGTACGCGCTCGCGCTGGCGACATTCGTCGATGAGATAGCGGTCGCGGACCCCTCGGCGCGCTTCGCGTGGATGGTCGCGGCGCCGGTCAATCTTGTATTGGCGCTGGGGGTGTGCCTGTGGAGCGCGGCCGCACTGCGGCGCGTCATGCTCGCGGAAGCGGCGGGCTGGGTGCCCGGGCGTGGTTCGATGCTGCCGTGGCTGGGGCGAGGGAAGAAGTCGCGTGCGGTCGGGGCGGCCGCGCCCGAGGTTGCCGCCAAGCCGTCGCCGCGCCGCGTGAGCACGGAGGTCCTTGGCAACCCGGTGGCGTGGCGCGAGCGGCGCACGCCGCTGCTCGGGTCGCGGCGCGTGACGGTGGCGGTGATGGTGCCGGTGGGGCTGGCGCTCGCCTACCTGTACTGGGTTGGTGAGGGCCGAGACCCGGCGCTGCACGGGTTCATCGTGCTGGCCTGCCTGTCGCTGCAGATGATCGCGGCGGCAATGCTGACCACCAGCGCGGTGGCTTCGGAGCGCGACGGGCGGACGCTGGATGTGCTGCTCACCACCCCGATGACCGGGCGGGCGGTGGTGCTCGGCAAGCTCGCAGGGTGCGGTGTGAGGCTCGCGGTGCTGCCGGTGTTCGCGACGTTGCACCTGCTCGTGTTCATCCTGACCGGGGATATCCGGTGGCCCGCGCTCGTGATCATCCCCGCGGTGATCATCGGGCACGCGATGTTGCTGGCGGGGACCGGGCTCTACTTCGGTGTTCGCTGCCGCCGCGGGGTGATGGCATCGGTGTTGAACGTGGTGCTGGCGCTGATGCTCTGGGTCGCTGCGCCGCTGGTGTTCGGGGCGGTGCGGTTCGCGGTGGAGACACGCCGATATCACCCCGATGACACGGTCGGGCCCGGCTACTTGGATTACATCGATGATGTCACATCAGCACTCCTCGCCGCGCACCCGTTCTTCGCGACGGTGATCACGCTGGAGCAGACAGAGCATGAGGGCATGCGGCGCGACCGTTGGGGCGAGTCGTTCACGGCGTGGCAGTTCGGAAGCTGTGCGGTCGGCTCGGCGGCGCTCGCAGCCGGGATCGGCGGGTTCGCTGCTCTGCGCGCGGGCAAGCGGCTCGAGCGGCTCCGGGGTAACTGGCGCTGAGCGGCTTATCGCTCAGGACTTGGGCGCAGCGGCGGTCGTGATCCGCTCGGACTCCTCGGAAGACTCGATGTACACATCGACCACCTGGCCGGTGTACAGCGTCGGTGCCCCCTCGGCGGGTTCAGCTCGGAAGACCACCTCGATCACGCGCGTATCGACGAGCTCGGTGGAAGCGCCGGTGATCTGCGACTTCGGGCGGGCGTAGGGCTCGATGCGGAGCATGGTGAGCATGATCTGGGCATCCACCGGCCCGCGAATGCGAGCGACGGCCTTGGCGCCCGGGCGGAGCAGCGGCGTGTCTTCTTCATCCACCTGGGCACGGACATGCATCTCGCTGAGGTCGCCCAGGATCATCGGGGCGGGCCCGCTGCCCTGCCCGCCCATGCCCGCGGAGACCGAAGCCCACTCGCCGGGCTCGATGTTGCGTTGAAGCACGGTGGCATCGCGCGGCGAGCGGACCGTCATCCGGTCGAGGCGTTTCTGGATGGCGGCGATGTCGGCCTGGCGGGCGCGGGCGACGCTCCTCGCCACTTCCAAGTCCTGTGTCCACGAACCCGCCTTCATGCGGGCCAGGCGGGCCTCGGCGTTGGCCATGTTGGCTCGCAGCGTGGAGACCAGATAGCGCTGGCGCGTCACCTCATCATCCGAAGCGGCGTTGCGTGCGGCGGCGGCGGTGAGCGATTCAAGACGCTTGCTCGCATCGTCCAGTCGCGACCGGGCCTCGGCGATCTCGGCTTCCACCGGCGGGAAGTCCTCGGCTCGGGGCCACTGCTCGAGGCGGTGCACCTCGGCCTCGGCGGATTCCAGAGCCGCCTTGGCGCGGATCATCTCGGCATCGAACGGCACCGTGTCGAGGGTGAAGAGCACATCGCCCGCCTTGACGCGCTGGTTCACAGCGGCCTCGACCGCGACCACGCGGGCGGCCTCGGGCGCGGCGACCTCGATCGGCCGGCTCCCCGGCTCGACAAGGCCCAGAGCGGCGATGCCGTGGACATACGGGTTGATCGATGGCGGCTGGGCGGGCTGCGGCGAGGGCAGCACTTCCTTGGCCGTGGCGACGACGTAGATCGCCATGCACAGCCCGGCGCAGGCGAGGAGGATGGATATCGGACGAAGCATGTGGCGGTGGCCTTTCGTTGGGTTGCTCGAAGGGTAGGTCGGTGGAAGGGTGGGGTCATCCCGAGCGGAGAAACCGACCGGTGCGATTCCGCGCTTGTTTCCAACCCGGGCTTTGGAGGGCGGTGTTTCTGCATGTAGTGTTCTGGTCTGGGCCCGCTCTGGATTTCCGCCAGCGGCGGGTGGGGAGTGAACGCGATGAGCAGGAAACAGCGGACGCTTGTTCACGGATGCAAATTCTTGGTGTCGGCCGCGCTGGTGGCAACTCCGGGGGTGGCGCTCGGGCAGGGGTGTGCGACCACCTTCCAGTCCGTGTCGGCGATCGCGCAGAGCGGGCAGCCGGACTTTGTCGCCGCGGGCGATCTCAACGGCGATGGGAAGGCGGATCTGGTCAGCGCCGCTGTCGCCCCGCCGAGCACGTTGGTTGTGCGGCGCATGTTGGGCAACGGAGATGGCACGTTCAGCCCGCCGGTCGCGGTCAGCTTCGCGGGGACGACGCTGACCGGCGTTGCCTGTGCCCCGATCAACTCCGGCGATTTGCGCAGCGATGTCGTGGCGCTGCGGCTCGAAGGAGTGGAGGTGCTGATCGCCAGCGCGGATGGGTCGCTCGCCGCGCCGATCTCGACGGCGGCGGGGTTCAGCGCGGTCGGTCTTGCGGTCGGGCTCGTCGATGGCGACGCTTTTCCTGATGTGCTGATCGCGAACGACGGCAGCAACAGCCTGTCTCTGCTGCGCGGGACGGGGACCGGTGGTTTCCTCCCCGAGCAGTTCTTTGCCATCGGCTTCACGCAGCGAGCGGTGACGCTCTTTGATGCGACCGGCGATGGCCTGCTCGACATCGTCGTGGCCACGACGATCGGGGGACGCATCGAGGTGCTGCCCGGCGTTGGCGGCGGCGCGTACGGGCCGAAGATCTCCTCGGTGGTGGGTGTGGGGGTCTACGCCTTCGCCGCGGCGGACCTGGACAACGATGGGGATCTTGACCTCGTCACCCGCGATGGGAACTTCGGGATCGTGGTGCCGCTGCTGAACAACGGCGCCGGGACGTTTGCAGCGCAGGGCGCCACCTACAGCGTCTCGGGGCTCGGGTCGATCGTGACGGCGGACCTGAACTCCGATGGACGGATGGACGCGGTCGCGGCGGCGACGGGCTCATCGGCGTTCGCGGTGTTCCGTGGTGTGGGGAACGGGACGTTCGTGACGCCGATCCAGCTCAACGCCTTATCTGCGCAGCCGCAGGATGTCGCGGTGGCCGACTTCAACGCGGATGGACGTTTCGATGTCGCATCGGCGTGCAGGGCCAGCTCGGATGTTCGTCTGCGGCTGAGCACGACGCCGCTCGCCGCTCGCATCGTGGTGCAGCCGACGGGCGTGATCGCCGCGCCGGGCGGGTCGGCGTCGTTGTCGGTCGTGACATCGGGCGACCCGCCCGTCAGCGTGCAGTGGCGGCGGAACGGCAAGAACCTCGTGAATGGCGGCGCGATCGCCGGGGCGAACTCACCCATGCTGACCGTCAGCCCGGTGGCGCTCGCCAATGATGGTGTGTACGACGCGGTGGTTTCCAATGCCTGCCAGACCGTGACCACGGTGCCGACCTACATCGCCGTGAACACCGCCCCGGCGTGCCCGGGGGATGCGGATGGCAGCCGGGCGGTGACGTTCCTGGACATCACCACCGTGCTCGCGAACTTCGGCAGCTCGTGCCCGTGAAGCGGGGGAGCGGGCCGCAGCGCGCTGTTGCGCGGTAGGATTCGTGCTCGTGGGCATGCGCGATGAATCCTCGGCCGAATCCGCTCGTGATGGCGAGTCGCGCCTGGGGAGTCTGCGCGTGATCTGCGGGCCGATGTTCGCGGGCAAGACGACGCGATTGATCGCTCTGCTGCGTGATGCCCATGATCGCGGCCTCAGCGCCGCGGCGGTGAAGCCCGTGATCGACACGCGCTATCACCCCACGGATATCTCGGCCCACACGGGGTTGAGGCTGCCCGCGATCACGATCCGCACCCCGGCGGAGCTGCTCGGCGTCGATGCCATGGTGGTCGGGCTGGATGAGGCGCACTTCTTCGAGGCCGGGCTGCACGAGGCGGTCATGGCTCTGGTCCGCCGCGGCAGCGAGGTGATCCTCGCCGGGCTGGACCGCACGAGCACCAACGAGCCCTTCGGCGAGATGGCAGCGCTGCTGATCGAGGCCGATGAGGTGGAGAAGGTCAAGGGCGC